>DASZXE010000776.1:0-3583 GCA_035546475.1 Kofleriaceae bacterium | reverse complement strand
TCCGGATCGGCGGCGGGCGCGGCGACGAGCGACACGCGTCAGCCTATCGCACGCGGCGTCGATCGGCGAGGCGGCGCCCGGGCCGACGCGGTATGTTCGCGGCGCGGGGCGCGTCCGCGTGCGCCCCAGGAGCATGCATGCAGCGCCACGCCGGCCCCGGCCTCGCGATCGCTTTCGGCCTCGCCCTCGCCTTTGCCCTCCCCCTCGGGCCCGCGGCGTGCGGCGGCAAGGTCGACGTCAGCCTCGACGGCGCCGCCGACGACGCGCCGGCCGGCGACGACGCCGGCGACGGCGACGCGCCCCCCGACGGCCCGCTCGACGCCGACGTCGACGCGCCGCCGCCGGCCCCGTTCGCCGGCAGCTTCTCGATCGTCGAGGCGGAGACGATCATCGCCGGCCTGCCCGGCCCGGTCGGTCAGGGCCTGGAGACCACGTTCGTCTTCACCGACACCACGATGCTGCCGGCGCCGACGATGGAGGAGCACGCGGGGCCGACCGGCTGCAAGGTCTGGGAGTCGACGCCGGCGGAGGCGACCGCGGGACGGGTCGGCCTCGACGAGGGCTCGATCACGCTGCAGTTCGTCGGCGGCTCGAACCCGGCGACGCCGCCGCTGGTGCCGCGCTGCTCGTTCGTCGCCGACACCGGCTACCGCTGCTCCGACTTCACCACCGGCTCGAGCGGCGGCGTGATCGCCCTCGGCGGCGGCGCCGGCAACGCGACGCTCACCGACAGCGACATCGGCTACACGGCCGCGAACTCGCTCGGCCGCTACCTGGAGATCAGCGGCGCCGCGAACCCGGCGAACGACGGCTTCTTCCCGATCGTCGCCGCGAGCGGCAACACCGTCACCTACGTCAACCCGTCGGCGATCGCCGAGCTGCTGCCCGGCGCGGCGACCCACATCAACTACGCCGGCCTCGGGCCGATCCCCGGCATCACCGATCCCGGCTTCCTCGCCGACGACGTCGCGCTGACGTTCACCCACGTGGCCGGCGGCGCCAACCACGTGCCGGCCTTCACGCTGCAGTCGACCGGGCCCGGCCACATCGGCGACGACTTCACGCTCGACCAGGCGAGCCTCGCGCGGCTCACCCACGTGCCGCGCGACGGCCAGGAGATGATCTTCGCCTGCGCGACCAACTGCGACGCCGAGAACGCCGACGTGTCGGTCCTCGACTTCCTCACGACCGACGCGCCGGTCACCGGCCTGCCGCCGACGGTGATGCCGCCGCCGACCGCCAGGCAGGTCGAGCTGCGCTGCACCGAGCCCGGCACCGGCACGATCACGGTGCCGGCGGCCTACGCGGCGAAGCTGATGACGCCGGGCGTGACGCGCGTGCGGGCGAGCTTCGCGCGCGGCGCGGTGCTGGCGTGGCCGGATCCGCCGGTGACCGGCATCGCCGGCCACGCGATCGTGTCGTTCACGACGTTCTAGTTGTCGGCGCCGTCGACGGCGCGGGCGAGCGCGTCGAGGGCCCCCGCGTCGCCGGGCTCGAGCGCGAGGAGGAGCGCGGCCGCCGCCTGCACGCGATCGCGCCGGCCGCGCCGCGCGAAGCTGCCGATCAGGTTGCGCAGCATGCGGATCGCGATCGACCGCGCCGGCGCCGCCGTGATCATCGCCGGCGAGAACCTCGCGCCGGCGCGGGCGACCACCGCCTCCAGCCCGGCGCGATCGAGGATCTGCGCGCGGCGGAACGGGTCGAGCACGACGACGCCGGTGCCGGTGCCGGTGCCGGTGCCGGTGCGGTAGCCGACGACGAAGTGGCCGGGCAAGGCGATGCCGAACATCGGCACGCCGGCGCGCCGCGCGACCTCCAGGTAGACGAGCGACAGCAGGATCGGCAGGCCGCGCCGCCGCTCGAGCACCTCGGGCAGGAAGCTGTTGCGCGGGTCGTCGTAGTCGTCCTCGTCGCCGTGGAGGTCGAGCTCGCCGACCAGCAGGCGCTCGATCGCGTCCATCGCGGTCGACACCGAGCCGCGGGCGCGCTCGCGGATGCGGTCGCCCCAGCCGTCGAGGAGCGCCAGCACCGCCGCGTCGTCGACGGCGCGATCGCCGAGGCGCGCGATCGCCAGCGCGACGAGATCCAGGCGCGCCGGCTCGGCGGCCAGCGCCGCGCGGAGGTCGCCGGCCAAGGCGCCGACGTCGAGGACGAGCTCCGACATCCGCGGATGGTAGCCCAGGCGGTGCTACCGTCGCGCCCCGACGAGCATCGGAGGCGCATGGCTCTCGGAGACTTCACCGTGCAGGCGGACGCGTACCGGGCGCGGCCGGGCTATCCCCCGGCGCTCGTCGACCGGCTGCTCGCGCGCGCCGGCGTCGCGCCGGGCGACCTCGTCGCCGACCTCGGCGCCGGGACCGGCATCTTCACGGCGCTCCTCGCCGAACGCGGGCTGCGCGTGGTCGCGATCGAGCCGGGCGCGGCGATGCGCGCGCAGGCGGCGCCGCACCCGCGGGTGACCTGGCAGGACGGCACGTTCGAGGCGCCCGGGCTCGCCGACGGCGCGGTCCGCTGGATCACCGCGGCGCAGGCGTTCCACTGGGCCGACGCGCCGCGCGCGCTGCCGGCCTTGGCGCGCGCGCTCGCCCCCGGCGGCAGCTTCACCTGCCTGTGGAACAACCGCTGCAACGACGACAGCGCGCTCCTGCGCGCGGTGATGGCGACGATCACGCGGCTGGTGCCCGCGTTCGACGAGCACTACCGCGAGCGCGACTGGAGCGCGGTGCTCGACGGCCCGTGGTTCGCGCCGGCCGTCGTCGACGAGGAGCGCCACGTGATCGTCATGTCGCGCGCGCGCTTCGCCTCGCTCTGGCGCAGCCACAACCTGCTCGCCGAGACCGCCGGGCCCGGCCTGCCCGGCGTGCTCGCCGTGATCGACGAGCTGATCGCGCCGTACGAGACGATCGACGTCCCGTACCTGACCCGCGCCTGGACCGCCCGCCGCCGCTGACGCCCCGCGGCCCGTCAGGGGGTGCCGGGGTACGCGAGGAGGACGGCGGCGCGCTCGAGCTTGCCGGGCGCGACCTGCACCGCGAGCTGCCAGTACGACGCGCTCAGCGTGCCCGGCGACGGCGCGGCGAAGCGGACGGCGGCGCGGCCGATGGGCCGCAGCGGCTCCTCGAGCACGACCTCGACCGGCGCGTCGCCGCGGTTGGCGACCGACAGCCGGACCTCGTCGGCGAGGCTGTCCTCGTCGTGGACGAGGCGCTGGCGGAAGCCGACCAGCGAGCGATCGACGTCGAGCGGCACCCGCACGAGCTTGCCGCCCGCGGCCGAGACCGCCGGCAGCTCGCCGGCCTGCCAGCGCACGCCGCCGTCGGGGTCCGCGATCGCGACGCGCAGCGCGCCGGGCACGTCGGTGGGAGCCCGCTCGAAGACGAGCTCGCGCACGACGTCGGCGGTGGAGGCCTGTCCCCAGCCCTGCTCGTGCGGATCGGCGCCGGCGGGCGGCGGGACCGCGCCGCGGTAGACGCGCCGCACGTGGGCGCCGCGGGTCGACGGCGCGCCGATCGCCGTGACGTCGCCGCCGGCGAGCGCGAGCGGCCCGTGCCAGACCTCGACGGGCGCGGCGGCGTCGCCGGCC
>DASZXE010000775.1:0-8261 GCA_035546475.1 Kofleriaceae bacterium | reverse complement strand
CGACGAACGTCATCGCGACGTCGGGCGCGCCGAGCCGATCGGCGAGCAGCTCCGTGTGGCCCGGGAAGGCGAGGCCGGCTCGCGTCGCCCACGTCTTCGAGATCGGGGCCGTGACGAGGCCGTCGATCCGGCCGGCCCGCGCCGCCGCGATCGCCGCCTCCAGCCAGGCGACCTGCGCCACGCCGCCGGCGAGGTCCGGCCGGCCCGGCGCCGTCGAGCACGGCTCACCCTCGCACGCGACGTCGTCGACCGTGACGCCGGTCGCGCGGGCGCCGCGGGCGAGCACCGCCGGATCGCCGAACACGATCACGTCCTTGCGCAGCGCGGCAGGCGCGTCGGCCAGCGCCCAGGCGGCGATCTCCGGACCGATACCGGCGGGGTCGCCGAGGGTCACACCGAGCATGCGCAACCTATACATCTCCCGCGGCGCGGCCGCCTCCCCGCGTGGGACAGGCGCGACCGGCGCGACACCGCCGGCGCCGGCGCGCCGCGAGAAGTTGAAGCACCGGCGGCGTTCCTCGTCCATCATGACGTCATGCTCCGCTGGGTCGTCCTGCTGTCGCTGGTCGGCGCGTGCGGCGGCGCCGCCGCCGGCGTGCTGGAGCCCGACGTCGAGCCCGCGCCGGCGGCGAGCACGGCGGCGGCGCCCACGGTCGATCCGGCGCTGACCGCGTTCTACCCCGGCGAGAACATGCGCTTCGAGGTGCGGATGGCCGGCGTCCTCGCCGGCGAGGCGACCTTCACGACCGGCGAGCCGGGCCTCGTCGACGGCCACCGCGCGATCGCGGTGACCTCGCGCATCGGCACCGCCGGCGCCGCCGCGCTGGTCAAGGACATCCGCGACGACGCGACGTCGGTCATCGACCTCGACACCCTGATGCCGCTGTCGACCATCGGCGACGTCCAGTTCGGTCCGAAAACCGGACACACCGAGGCGACCTACCACGGCGGCAGCGCGACGATCCTCAGCTCGGCGACCGGCCAGGCGTCGCACACGCTCGTCTACGACTTCCGCGGGCAGACGATCCACGACGCGCACAGCGCGATGGCGGCGATGCGGGTGTGGCCCGCCGAACCGGGCGCGCACCGCGAGCTGTGGGTCCTCGGCGGCCGGCGGATCTGGAAGGCGGAGATCACGGTCGGCGGCCGCGAGGTGATCGGCACCGCGCTCGGCAACCAGGCGACGCTCCGCTTCGACGGCGTGTCGGCGCGCGCGCGGCCGGACCTGAGCATCGACGACTCGCGGCCGCCGCGCACCTTCTCCGTCTGGGTCTCCGACGACGCCGACCGCGTCCCGCTCAAGATCGTCGCCCACACCGAGCTCGGCGACGTCACGATCGACCTCGTCGACTACCACCGCAGCTAGCGTGGCGCGCAGCCGGCGCGGACGGGGCGCGCGTCAGTGGGCGGAGGCGACCAGCGCGCCGAGCGCGTCGTACATCGGCTCGGCGAGGTCGGAGTCCTCGTTGCACAGCTCGGCGAAGTCGTCGGCGCGGATGACGAGCGCGCGCAGCTCGCCGATCGCGACCGCGAGGCTTTCGGCCCGGCGCGGGCGGCCCTGGGCGAGCAGCGCCTCCGGATAGAGGATGGTGCCGGGTCCGCGGACGACGCCGTTCACCAGCACCTCGCCCTCGACGACGATCCAGGCGACCCGGCTCTCGAGGCTGGCCTCCGGCAGCACGTCGCCGGCGGCGAAGTCGCGGCCGGTCGACACCCGCAGGGCGCGCAGCCGCTGCTGGGGCGACAGCGGCGCGAGCAGCGGGCACAGGGCCAGCGCCTCGTCGTCGCGCCTGCGCTGCTCGGCCGGGATCGGGGTCGCGCCGACCTCCAGCACCTTGATGACGACCGCGGTCGCGTTGTCCTCGCCGCCGCGCTCGAGCGCGAGGTCGATCAGCCGCTGGGCCGCGCGCGCCGGCGACGGCTGCGAGCAGAGCACCTCGCCGACCTCCGCCTCGCTGACGTACTCGCTGACGCCGTCGGAGCAGAGCAGCAGCCGGTCGCCGTCGGACAGCGGCACGAGGAAGGTCACGACCTTGGTCTCGTCGCCGAAGCCGAGCGCGTTCGTGATGACGCCCTTCCAGCGATGGCTCTCGTCGACGCGATCGACCGGCATGCCGGCGGCCAGGAGCCGCGCGAGCAGCGTGTGGTCCTCGGTGAGCTGCATGGCGATGCCGCCGCGGACGAGGTAGGCGCGCGAGTCGCCGGCGTGGGCGACCACCGCGTCGCCGCCGGCGATCACCACGCCGGTGAAGGTCGTGCCCATGCCGCGCTTGCCGAGGTCGCTGTCGGCCTGCGCGCAGATCATCTGGTGCGCGGCGAGGACGCCGGTCTTGACCGTCGACAGGAGCGTGCGGCGGGCGGCGAGCGTGCCGGTCTCCGACCAGTCGAGCATCGCGCGGCGGGTCGGCGGATCGACCCAGCGATCGTGGGTGACGCGCACGCCGATCGCCGAGGCGACCTCGCCGGCGGCGTGGCCGCCCATGCCGTCGCAGACGATGAAGATCCCGTCGTCCGGCTCGACGAGGAACGAGTCCTCGTTGTGGTCGCGGGTGCGGCCGACGTCGGAGAGCCCGGCCGCGATGATCGACGGCCTCACCAGCGTCCTCCGCCGACGCGGGCGCGGGCGCGGGCGCGGGCGCCGGCCGGCGCGACGCTGTCGCACGACGTCGCGGAGATCGCGGACGGACGGACGGCGACGTGTGCCCTCAGCACACACGGAGCATAGCGGAAGCCGGGGCGGCACCGCCAATCGCGCCGGCAGCGGCTGGGTAGCGATCGCCGCCTGGACGCGGTTCGGACGGGGCCGGTGTGCTATCGACGCGGCGCGTGCAACGGGGTCACCTCCTCCGCCTCCCGATGGCTCGACGCGGCCTCGCGCCGGCGGTGCGGGCCCTGGCCCTCGCCGGCCTCGTCCTCGGCGCCTGCGGCCACGGGGCCCACCGCCACGGCCCGCCCGCGCGCCGCGCCTTCTACTACTGGCGGACCACGTTCAGCCTGTCCGAGCCCGAGCGAAGCGCGCTCGCCGACACCGGCGCGACCCGCCTCTTCGTCCGCCTCTTCGACGTCGACTGGGACGCCGACACCGCCGGCCCCGAGACCCTCGGCCCGATCACGGTGCCCGGCGGGCCGCCGCCCCCTGCCCCGCCGGGCGTCGAGCTGGTGCCGGTCGTCTACCTGCGCAACGAGCTCTTCACCCGGCTGCCCGCCGATCGCACCGCCGACACCGCCGGCTGGGTCTGGCACGCGATCGACGATCGCGACGCCGCGCTCGGCCTCACGCCGCACGAGCTCCAGCTCGACTGCGACTGGACCGACTCGACCCGCGACCGCTACTTCGCGTTCCTCGACGCGCTCGGCGCGATCGCCCGGCCGCGCGGCGTCGCGCTGTCGGCCACCATCCGCCTCCACCAGATCAAGTACCGCGAGCGCACCGGGGTGCCGCCCGTCGAGCGCGGCATGCTGATGTTCTACAACATGGGCCGCTTCAGCGCGGATCCCGACGCGCGCGCGATCTTCGATCCGGCGTCGGCGCGCGCCTACCTCGGCCGGATCAGCAGCTACCCGCTGCCGCTCGACGTCGCGCTGCCGATCTGGTCGTGGGTCGTCCACCTGCGCGACGAGCAGGTCGTCGGCCTCATGCAGAGCACCGACCCCGACGAGCTGGCGGGGCTCGACTTCCTCCGCCCGCTGCCCGACGGCCGCTGGCAGGTCACCCGCAACGCGTTCCTCCACGGCACGCTGCTGCGCCAGGACGATCTCCTCAAGGTCGAGGAGACCGGCCCGGATGAAACGCTCGACGCCGCACGTATGGTATGGCCGCACCTCGCGGCCCGAGGGCAGCCGCGCACCGTCGCCCTGTTCGACCTGTCCGAAAGGAACCTTCGCCGCCATGCCGTCTCCGACCTCGATCACGTCTTTCGCACGGTTCGCTGAGGTCACGCTCCTCGCAGGGGCCACGCTGGTGGCCGGGCTCGCGCTGCGCGACCAGCGCGCCGACGCGTGCGGCTGGTCGGCGCCGACGATCGAGGAGGTGACGACGTTCGATCCGCTGGTGTCGGCCGACCCGACGCCCGAGAGCATGCAGTTCGACCCGTACTACGCCGGCTTCGGCGGCCCGTGCGCGGACTGCGCGCACGCGTCGCAGCTCTCCGACTGGGACGGGTTCCTCGGCGGCGCCGTGCCGCGCGCCGACTGGGAGAAGATCCTCTACCAGGCGTCCGCCGACGACCTCCGCCGCATCGCCGGCCGGGTGGGCTCGCCGAAGGCGCCGGCCGGCAAGCCGGGGCCGCTGCCGCTCGGCCTCGACCTCGCCCACTGGAAGACGGCGGCGAAGGCGAAGATCCTGGCGGCGCTCGACTACGTCGCGCTCGCCCGCGGCACCGAGGCGCTGGCGAGCGAGGAGTCGAGCAGCGTCTCGCCCGCCGAGGCGGCCCGGCTGCTCGCCGCGGCGAAGGCCGGCCTCAAGGCGACGCGCGAGCCGTTCCTCGCCCAGCGCTACGCGTTCCAGGTCGTGCGCGTCAGCTTCTACCAGCACGACTGGGGCGGGGTCGTCGACTTCTTCGACAAGAACAGCGCGCGGCTCGCCGGGCCGTCGGCGGACCTGGCGGCGCGCGCGCGCTACTACGCCGCCGGCGCGCTGCGCCACGGCGGCAACCTCGCGCGGGCGAACCTCGAGCTGGCGCGGGTCGCGGCCGACCCCGACCTCGTCACCGTCGCGGCCCAGGACTTCCAGCCGATGGAGGAGACCGACTGGAAGGCCGCGCTCCGCCTCGCGCACGACGTGCACGAGCAGGTGGCGCTGTGGCGGCTGATCGGCCTCAACCAGGACGGCATCGTCGCCGCGCAGGAGATCGCCAAGCTCGATCCGACGTCGAAGGTGCTCGGACTGCTGATCGTCCGCGAGCTGGGGAAGGCGGAGGCGCACGGCGATGGCTACTGGAGCGCGCCCGCCGACCCGGCGGCCGAGGCGGCGCGGCAGAAGGCGTACGCCTCGCTCGAGGCGGTGACGAGGACGATCCTCGCCGCCAGGGGCGCCGACCGGCCGTGGCTCCTGCGGCTGGTGCTCGGCCACCTAGCGGCGCGCCGCGGCGACGTCGCGACCGCGCGCACGATGCTGCAGACGGCGGTGACCGCGCGGCCCGGCGACGTGCGGGTCGCGGCCCAGGCGAAGGCGAGCCTCGCGATCGCGCTCGTGATGGAGGGCAAGCTCGACGCCGCCCACGAGGACGAGATCGCGAAGACGATGGACGCGATCGACCCCGGCTTCTCGCGGCGCGAGGCGGTGACCCACGACGTGCGCACGCGGCTGGCCGCCGCGTACCTGAAGGCGGGCCGCATCGTCGACGCCGAGTTCCTGTCGCCCGGCTCGGTCGACCCGGTCGATCCGATGACCGGCGCGCCGAAGTCGGCGACGTCGAAGTGGTTCGACCCGGCGTTCCTGCGCGACATGATCGCGCGCGCCGCCAAGAACACGAACGCGTTCGATCACTTCGTCCTCGAGGGCTCGTACACGAAGCAGGATCTCGAGCGCGAGCTGGCGATGCGGCAGCTCCTGAACGGCGACTTCACCGGCGCGGCGAAGACGTACGCGTCGACCGACGCGACGTCGGCGCAGCTCGGGACCGACCCGTTCCAGACGCACGTCGTCGACTGCCACGACTGCGATCACGCGACGTACGCGAACGCGCCGTGGACGCACGGCTCGTTCGTCGCGCACATGGCCGACCTCGCCAGGCAGGCGAGCGGCAAGGGCGACCCGGCGGCGCGGGCGGCGCTCGACCTCGGCACCGGCTTCTACAACCTGACCTGGTACGGCAACGCGCGCGTCGTCCTCGACGGCACGCACCAGATGACGCGCGACCCGAAGCTGGCGGAGCGCTGGTACAAGCGCGCGTTCGACCTGGCGTCCGACCGCGAGCTGAAGGCGAAGGCGGCCTTCTACGCGGCGAAGGCGGAGCTGGGCGAGCAGATCACGGCGGCGTCGCCCGAGGATCCGTACGGCGAGCTCGAGACGTTGCCGGTGCCGACCACCTGGTACCCGGTCCTCGAGACCCTCTCCGACACCGCCTACTACAAGGAGGTCCTCGCCGAGTGCGGCACGTTCCAGCAGTGGGCCTCGACGAAGCCCGCCCGCCACTGACCGACGGTCTCACCCACGCCGCGACGCGCCCCACCGGCCCCCGTTCGCGCTTCGTGATCTGGCTCCATACCCAACCCCTCCCCCGCAGAACGGCTGCAGAGCGGCACCGCACGAGTCGAAGGCGCGCGCGCACCACCAGGGACACGCCCCTCGTTCGACGTGCAGCGCGATGCGAAGGGCCCGACCGAGCGAGGGGAGCCTGGGTTCGCCGAAGGTGCCGACGCGGTCGGTGAGGATGCTGTCCGGAAGCGACACCAGCGCGTCACAGAGGAGCGCCGACGCGCGCTTCAGCCCTTCGTCGGGGCCGACCTCGATCTCGGTCGCCAGTCCCCGACGGTGCGAGGGCACCGCGCGCAGATGACCGTCGGGCATCGGGCGGTGACGACCGCGGGTCGGCCGACCACCACGAAGACGCGCGCCCGCTTCGGGTCGTCGCCAGGTCGGCGGACGCGGTAGAGGTTCCCGCGGCGCAGGTGCGGGCCCCGCGGCGCTCCCACCTCGCGCGCGCGGCTCGGGGCCCACCTGGTCCTGGCTCGAGCTGGAACGTGAGATGTCGGCCATCTTGGCCTCGTGCTCGTCCGCGAGCTCGTTCATGAGCTCGACCTCGCGCGCGTCGCGCTTCGCCCGCGCCCGGGTGAGGAGGTACTCGCGGCTTGCCTGCTCGACGATCTCCCGACCGGCTCGACGTGCTCCTGCCCTTCGATCGACCGCCGCCAGCACGTCTGGCGCCCGTGGGATGGAGGTCTCGACCTTCTGATCTCCGACCGGCTCGACGTGTCTCCTGCCCTTCGATCGACCGCCGCCAGGACGTCTGGCGCCCGTGGGATGGAGGTCTCGACCTTCTGATCTCCGACCGCCTCGACGTGTCTCCTGCCCTTCGATCGACCGCCGCCAGGACGTCTGGCGCCCGTGGGATGGAGGTCTCGACCCTCATCCTTACCTGCGTCCTGCCGCGCCAGCGACACCGCGTTGGTCGCAGGTCCGCATCACCTACCTCGTCTTCGAGGCGGCGTCGCAGGCGCCGTCGTCGCCGAGGTCGCAGGCGTGCTGGTAGTCGCGGTGGGCTGCCTTGCGATCGAGCTTCGTGCCACGGCCCTCGCGCTCCATGCCGCCGAGGTTGAAGCAGCCGAGCGGCTCGTTCGCCTTGCACGCCTGCCGGTACGCGGCGACCGCGGCCTTCTCGTCCCTGGCGACGCCCTGCCCGGTCTCGAGCGCGATGCCGAGGTAGGCGCAGTCGAGCGCGGTGCCGGCGGCGCAGCTCGCGCGGAAGTTGGCGACCCCGTGCCGGCGGAGCTCCTCGGCGCCCGCGGGGTCGTCGACGAAGCCGGCCATCTGGATGCAGGCGAGGCCGTGGCCGCCGTCGCAGGCGCGGCCGTACGCGGTCATCATCAGCGGCTGCTCGCCGGTGAGGAAGGCGCGCGCCGCCACCTCGAAGCAGTCGGCCGCCGTCGGGCACAGCGGACCGCCGCCGGCGTCGAGGATCGGCGTCGCGGTCCCCTTCGCCATCGGCGTCACCGCCGGCGCGCCGGTGAACGCGAGCGTCGCGTGGTCGACCTTCACCGGCGCGCTCACCAGCGCCATCGAGTCGCCGTCGTGGACGAGCACGCCGAACCAGTCGAGCGACATCACCCAGGCGTCGGCGACGCCGCCGTCGGCGATCCGGCAGGCGTCGGTGCGGCCGTAGCCGTGCTCGTACTGGTCGGTGCGCGCGACCTCCGGCAGCGTCGCCGCGTCGGCGAGCGGGATCATCGGCAGCGTGCAGTCGTCCGGTGTACCGGACAGCGGCCGCCGGAAGCCCTCGCCGAGCGCGCCCTCCGGGTACGCCAGGTCGGTCGCGGTCTCGACCGCGTCCGCCTCCTTGCCGGTGGCGAGCACGCCCCAGCGCAGGCGGCCGTCGGGCAGGAGGTACGCCATCGCCTCGACGCGGTAGACCGGCTCGGTCGCGACCGTCTGCCAGATGACGCGGGCGATCACCGCGGTGCGCTGCGGGCGCGCGCCGACGCTCGCCAGCGACGGGCCCGCCGACGCGAGCAGCGCCCGGGCGCGCTCGTCGAGGATCGCGGCGAACGGATCGGTCGGCGTGGACGCCGCCGCGGCCATCGCGGGCGCGGGCGCAAGCGCG
>DASZXE010000774.1:0-13210 GCA_035546475.1 Kofleriaceae bacterium | reverse complement strand
TAGTAGGCTCGGCGGATGCTCACGGCTCTCGATGACCGGCGCGGGCCGGGTGCGCGGCGCGGCGGTGTACGTCACGGGATGCGCGCGGCGCTCGCCGCCGCCGCGATCGGCGCGCTCGCCGCCTGTCCGGGACCGCGAGCGGCGCCGAGCTGTCCGCAGGCTCCCGCGGTCGGCCCGGCCGCGCCCGCCGACGCGACGGCGGCGATGCGGACCGCGTGCGCGGCCGGCGACCTCGGCGGCTGCGACGACCTGACCGAGTACTGGTCGCAGCGCGAGCTCGGCGCCGCCGCGCCCGCCGACGCCGAGGTGCTGCGCGCCGCCTGCGACGATCGCAAGATCGCCTCCGCCTGCATGGGCGAGGCGCTGATGCGCAAGTACGGCACCGCGACGGGCGTCCGGGATCCGGACGGCGCCGGCCCCTACTTCGCGCGGCTCGTCGAGCTCGGCGATCTCCAGGGCTACCGCGGCAAGCCGCCGTCGCCGGAGGGCAAGGCGGTGCTCGCCGCGACCCGGCAGGCGTGCGACGGCGGCCGGCGGCGCGCGTGCGCGGAGCTCGGCTGGGCCGCGTTCTCGGCGGTGCAGCAGGACAAGGACGTCCGCACCGCGTTCGCCGACTGGTCGAAGGCGTGCGAGCTCGGCCTCACCAGCTCGTGTCGGTGGGCCGGCCACCTCGCCTACCACTACGACGAGGTGAAGGACCTGGCCGCCGCGCGCCGCTTGCTCGCGCTCGCCGCCGACACGCCCGGCGGCGAGGACGAGCTGGGCGAGCTGCTCTCGTCCACGAAGTCGCCCGAGCTCGCGCGGCCTCACTACCTGCGCGGCTGCGAGCTGGGCAGCCGCACCGCCTGCATGCACGCCGGCCTGGTGCTGCTGCAGGCGGCGTGCGCCGCCGGCGAGGACGGCGCCTGCACCGCCGCGCCCGCGCCCGCGCCCGCGCCCGCGACGCACACGCCCTGATCGGGTATCGGCCGCGACCTGCGACGCGCCTGCGACGGTCGCACCGATCGGCGCGCGGCGAGCCGGCGGAAGGTCCGGCGAGCGGACACGCGGGCTTGCGCGCTGCGACGGCAGCGACGCGCGACGCGGCCGGGTGGCACGTGCCTCGCAATGCGGGCACGTCCATGAAGCCCACCACGTTCGTGTCCGCCCTCGGCCTCGGCCTCCTCGCGTTCACCGGCTGCGCCTCCAGCGACTACGGTCGCTCGACCCTGCCCGCGCTGCCGCACAGCACGCCGGCGATCGATCTCGTCCTCGAGGACACCGGCGCGCGGCCGTCGGCGCCGGCGCGGCTGTCGGTCGCGTCGACGCCGGCCGCGGTCCGTCGGCTGAACGGCCAGGTGCTCGCCCAGCTCGGCGGCCGTGCGCGCACCGACCTGCGGCTGTGCATCGGCAGCGACGGCGCGGTCACCGACGTCTCGCTCGTGCACGGCAGCGGCATCGACGCGCTCGACGCCGCGATGATCGACCTGGCCCGCGCGTGGCGCTACCAGGCGGTGCCGGTGGCCAAGGTCTGCCAGGCGGTGTCGATCGGCTACACGGTGCGCTGACGTCAGCGGCGGCGCAGCCGGCGGGCGATCGCGTCGGCGATCACCGGCGCGTCGCGGGCCATGCCGTAGAGGTACTGCGAGGCGGCGCGGCGCACGCACGGCGCGCCGATCACGAACAGCCCCGGGTGCGAGCGGCTCTCGCCGTGGCGGGTGCGCGGGACGCCGCGATCGTCGCGCGCGAGCTCGGCGGGCGCCGGCTCGACCGCGTACCGGTAGCCGGTCGCGAGCACGACGATGTCGACGTCGAGGCGCCGGCCGTCGACGAGCACCGCGTGATCGCCGTCGAAGCGGGCGACGGCCGGCACGACGGCGATCCGCCCCGCGGCGCGGAGCGCGCCGAAGCCTCGATCGGCCGCCGGCACGGTCATCCGTCCGCTGCAGAACGCGGGCGCCAGCGCCGGGGGCAGGCGGCCGAGGAGCGGCATGAGCGCGCGGGTCGGATCGACGCCGAGCACGGTCGCAGGCTGGATCGCGAGGCGGTCGCGCGCGCTGACCGACACGATCGCCCCGACGCGCGCGCAGGCCTCGGCGATCTCGACCGCGCTCGACGCGCCGCCGATGATCAGCACGCGCTCGCCCGCGCGCGCGTCCGCGACCCGCCAGTCGGCGGCGTGGACCACGCGTGGCGGCGCGCCGGTCGCCGCGCTGGAGGGCAGGCCGGCGAGCGTCGGCCGGACGGGGAAGTCGAACATGCCGGTGGCCAGGACGATGGCGTCGAAGAGGTCGACGCGAGCAGGGCCCAGATCGGGCACGAGCACCGGATCAGCCGCGGCTGCCGTGGTGGCGCCCGTGAGGGCGACGCGATACGCGGACCCCTCGCGGGCGATCGCCGTCACCCGCGCGCGCTCCGGCACGAGGCGATGGTGCTCGGCGTACCGCTCGAGGTACGCGCCGTACGCCTCGGCGGTCAGGTACGGCGTCGTCCGCGGCGCGTCGAGCCCGGGCAGCCCGACCAGCGCCGACGGCGTCGTCATCAGGATCTCGGGATCCATCCGCCGGTAGGCGCCGCCCGCCACGGCGTGCCGATCGACGAGCCGCGCGCCGACGCCGCGCTCGCGCAGGCAGGCCGCCACCGCCAGCCCGGCGGGCCCCGCGCCGACGATCAGGACCCGCGCCGCGGCCACGGTCACCGATCGATCGCCGCGCGATCGCGAAGGTCCACCGGGGCCCGCAGCACGCGCGCGCCATCCACCGGCGACGCCGCGCGCGCGCCGACCCGCTCGCGGAAGTGCCGGAACAGCGCCGCCATGTGCGCCGCCGCGACCGGCACGATCGCCCGCGCCGCCTCCGCCTGCGCCTTCATCGGCAGCCCGCGCAGCACGCCGCGCCGCCGCAGCGCGCGCCCGACCGACCACTGCGTCGCGTCGCCGGCGAACGTCCGGGTGAACCGCGCGAGGCTGTCGATCAGCGCCGCCGCCGATGCGACGTCCGGCGGCGCGGGGACCGGCAGCGCCCGCAGCTCGTCGGTGTGCGACTCGATCCACCACTCGTAGCCGTCGCTGTCGTGCGGGTAGCGGTGCACGTGCACCGGGCACGCCATGTCGGCGAGCAGGTGCGCGCACCGGCCGAGCTGCACGTACCCGGCCGCCTCGTCGCCGCCGCGATGGAGCCGCACCGCCCGCGCGAAGATCCGCCGGGTCTGTCCGCGGGCGCCGGGCGTCACCAGCGGGACGAAGCCGCCGGCGCCGTCGCGGAAGAAGTGGCTCACCGACGGCGCCTCGACCGCGCGGCCGAGCCCCGGCAGGTACCAGACGTCCTCGCGCAGCGCGCCGAGCGCGATCGCCGCCTGCCAGCGCGCCAGCGCCGCGTCGCCCGCGAGCTCGACGCCGCGCGCCACCAGGAAGGTGAGCCCGTTCAGCCTCACCGCGGGCCTCGCACCGCTCGCGTGGCCCGCGCCGCCGCCCGCGTGCCCGCCACCAGCGCCAGCAGCTCTCGATAATGTCGCAGGCCGCCGTGCGCCCGGCAGAACGCCTCGACGTCGTCGAGCCAGCGCGCCAGCGCTGCCGGCGGCAGCTCGAGCGCCGCGAGCACCTCCGCGCTCACCCACGGCGCCGCCGTCTCGCCCGCCGACGCGTCCGGCGCTGGACTCCGCGGCCGCCTCATCCGTCGACTCTATCATCGGTGCCCGCCGCGCCGCCGCGCCGCCGCAGCCCCCGGCGGAACGCGCCCCAGCCCATGCGGTGCGCCTCGCGCAGGACGAGCGCGAGCCCGACCGGCGCGATCGCGTACATGCACAGCGTGCGCAGCACCAGCGCCACCGCCGCCGCCGCCGCCGGCATCGAAGGCGCCAGCAGGTACGCGGTC
Organism: Kofleriaceae bacterium; assembly: GCA_035546475.1. Classification (GTDB taxonomy): domain Bacteria; phylum Myxococcota_A; class Polyangia; order Haliangiales; family Haliangiaceae; genus UBA2376. Next base: position 9,359 of record DASZXE010000774.1, on the reverse strand, counting down.
GCGCCCTCCGCCGCGCCCGCGCCGCCCGGCGTCGGCGCCAGGTACGCCACCATCAGGCCGGGCGAGAAGCTCGACACCGCGCCGCGCGCGCCGACCACCAGCCCGACCCCGTCGGCGCACAGCCAGCCGATGACCACGTAGCAGCCGATGAACGCCACGCACGCCGCGTGCGCCGCCGCGTGCGACGCCGACCGCGAGCGGCCGATCGTCGCCAGCGCCGCCACGGTGTCGTCGATGCCCGCCACGATCGCGCGCCGCCAGCCGGCGAGGCCCGGCCGCGCGAGCCGCCGCGCGCACGCCGCGTGCAGCCGCTCGGGGAACGCGACCGCGAGCCCGAGCGCGAGCACCAGCCGGCACCACCGGCCCGCGGTGCACGGCCAGCCCCGCCAGCCCGATCGCGCACACCCACAGGACCATGTAGAGGCTCTTCGCCAGCGCGGCCGCCGTCGCCGCGCCGACCGGATAGCCGCGCCGCACGAGCCACAGCACCATCGCCGGCAGGTGCAGCTCGGCCGTCGGCGTCAGGCAGGTCACGAAGTAGCTCACCGCCGCCAGCTCGAGCCCGAGCCGCCACGGCAGCCGGTGGCCGAGGATCGCGAGGAGCGTCGCGAACCGCAGCCAGTCGAGCCCGTAGAAGGCGACCGTCAGCGGCACGAGCGCCGCCCAGTGGCGCAGGTCGATCCGCCCGGCCGCCGCGCCGATCGCTCCCGCGCCGCCCGCGCGCTCGATCCACCGCGCCAGCGCCCACGCCGCCGCGCCGACGATCGCGAGCCACAGCCCCCCGACCAGCCAGCGGCGCGGTGCGGACCCTCGGGTCGCCACCGCGCGAGCGTATCAGCGGCGCACGACCGCCGCGTGCGGGAAGACCGGGTCGCTCGCCTCGAGCAGACGGCGCTGGCGGGCGGCGAGCACCGGCTCGAGCACGATCTGGAACAGGCACAGCGCGAACAGCACCAGCAGCCCCATCACCGCGCCGTCGCCGCCCTCGGTGCTCGACAGGAAGTGCGCGAACGTCGCGCTGCCGAGCACGTAGAGCGCGGTCACCGCCGAGCCGATCGAGGTGCCGAGGCCCGCGCCGAGCTTGCGCTGGTAGCCCATGAGCTGCAGCCCGCCGACGAACGCGAGCAGGATGATCGGCATCGGGCCGAGGTCGTGGACGAGCGTGTGGCTGGGGCCCCAGTCGCTCGCGTCGCAGTGGCCCCACGAATCGCAGACCCGGTGCTGCTCGGTGCCGACCAGGAGCGCGGTCACCGCGGCGAGCCCGCCGATGATCCGCCGCAGCGCGCGGTGCCAGCGCGCGCGCCCGCCGGCCAGCGCGACGTCGAAGAGCGAGCGGCGGGGGCGGAGCCGGCGGTCCACGGATCGTGAGTACCAGGAGACCGAGTCGACAGGCGAGGCAGAGGAGCTGTTCACATCAGGATCGACAGCGCCGGCGCCCCGGCGGTTGCGTGCATCTGCGTGTAGGCGCGGCGCCGCCACGCGCGCGATCGCGGCGTTGCGCGGTGTCAGCTCTCCACCACCGGCGCGCGCGGCAGGACCGGGGCGCGGCGATCGCCGCCGGCCCCGCCAGCAGCCCGCGCGCGGCCGCGGGCAGGGACGCGCGCCACCTCGCCAGCGCGATCGACGTCAGCCGGCGGCGGGCACGGGGCGCGGGGCCACGCCGCCGCAGGGCCACGCCCACGGCCTCGGCCCACGGTACCGCGGCGCTTGCCATCGGCGACGCAATCTGTAGGCTGCGCCGATCATGTCGACGCTCCCGCCCGAGGTGGCCCGCCGGCGCACCTTCGCGATCATCGCCCACCCGGACGCCGGCAAGACCACGCTCACCGAGAAGCTGCTGCTCTTCGGCGGCGCCATCCAGCTCGCCGGCGCCGTCAAGGCCCGCGGCGACCGCCGGCGCGCGACCTCCGACTGGATGAAGGTCGAGCGCGAGCGCGGCATCTCGGTGACGACGTCGGTGATGACGTTCGACTACGCCGACTGCACGTTCAACCTGCTCGACACCCCCGGCCACCAGGACTTCAGCGAGGACACCTACCGCACGCTCACCGCCGTCGACTCGGCGGTCATGGTGATCGACGCCGCCAAGGGCATCGAGTCGCAGACCCGCAAGCTGTTCGAGGTCTGCCGCCTGCGCGACGTGCCGATCGTGACGTTCATCAACAAGCTCGACCGCGAAAGCCGCGATCCATTCGAGCTGCTCGACGAGATCGAGCAGACGCTCGCCCTCGACGTCACGCCGGCGACCTGGCCGATCGGCATGGGCCAGGGCTTCCTCGGCTGCTGGGACCTGCGCGCCGACCGCCTGAACCTGATGGAGCGCAGCAAGGGCGAGTACCTGCAGGAGGCGGTCGTGCTGCAGGGACTCGCCGACCCGCAGCTCGACGCGCTGCTGCCGGCGCACGCGGTCGAGAAGCTGCGCGCCGACGTCGAGATGGTGCGCGGCCTGTGCAAGCCGCTCGACCTGACCTCGTACCGCGAGGGCCACATGACGCCGGTCTTCTTCGGCTCGGCGGTCAACAACTTCGGCGTGCGCGAGCTCCTGCAGGGCCTCGGCGAGCTGGCGCCGCCGCCGCGCGTGCAGCCGACGATGGAGCGGCCGATCGATCCCGCCGAGGACAAGGTCGCGGGCTTCGTCTTCAAGATCCAGGCGAACATGGATCCCAAGCACCGCGACCGCATCGCGTTCGTGCGGCTGGCGTCGGGCCACTTCAACCGCGGCATGAAGCTGACCAACCCGCGCACCCAGAAGACGCTCGGCGTCCACAACGCGATGGTCTTCCAGGCCAACGCGCGCGAGCTCGCCGAGGACGCGTGGGCGGGCGACATCATCGGCATCCCCAACCACGGCGGGCTGCGCATCGGCGACGCGCTGACCGAGGGCGAGGTGCTGCGCTTCACCGGCATCCCCAGCTTTGCCCCGGAGCTCCTGCGCCGGGTGCGCCCCGACGATCCGATGAAGGCCAAGCACCTCGGCCGCGCGCTCGAGCAGCTCGCGGAGGAGGGGGCCGCGCAGACCTTCAAGATGACGATCGGCTCCGACTGGATCGTGGGCGTGGTCGGCGGCCTGCAGTTCGACGTGCTCGCCGACCGCATCCGCACCGAGTACGACCTGCCGGTCCACTTCGAGGCGACGTCGTTCGAGCGGGCGCGCTGGGTCGACGCCGACGACCCCAAGCTGGTGAAGCGGTTCGCCGACGGCAACCGCGACAACGTCGCCGAGGACCACGGCGGCGACCTCGTCTTCCTCGCCCGCAACGACTGGCAGCTCAACCGCGCCAAGCAGGACTGGCCCGGCATCCGCTTCCTCACCACCCGCGAGCACGCCCGCTGACCCGCCCCGCGCCGCAGCCACGACGATGGGATCGTGGGAATCATGGTCGGCAAGCGGCTCGTCGCGTGGACGCTCGCGCTCTCGATCCGGCTCCCGGTCGTCGCGGGTCGTGGCGCGCGCGACCGGCCGACGGCGCATGGTGCCCGCGGCGAGACGAGGACGAGCCTCACCAGGATTGTGCGCTGCGCGACGTCGGCCGCTCGCATCAGCTGAACGTACGCCGATGGAGAGCGGATCTCGCCGCCACCGCCGCTCGCGACCGACGACGGCGATGGCGCGGGCGCGCTCGTCCGCTGCGCGCGACCCGCGGCGCCGTGATGGCGTTGGTCATCGACGACCGCGCGCGGGCAGGATGGCCTCGCCTGCGGGCGGACGGACTGCGCGCGATGCGCGGTGGCCGGCCGACAGTGTCCGAGATGCGGAGATGCGGACATACTGTCCGGAAGCCGGACATGCGTCACGTGGCGTCGCGGGGTTGCGGCGGGCACGCGAGTTGCTGTGGCGGCCGGCATGCCGTCGCTGGATCACGAGGCGCCGCTGGTGGTGCTGCGCGAGGAGCCGCGGCTGGTGCCGGAGCTGCTGCGCGAGGCGCTGGGCGTCGCGGTGCCGGAGTTCGCGACGGTGGAGGTGATCGACGGCGACTTCACGCAGACGGTGCCGATCGAGCGCCGCGCCGATCTGGTCGTGCAGCTCCGCGGCGCGCCACCCGAGCGCGCGCCGGCGATGGCGGTGGTCGTCGAGATCCAGCGCCAGCGCGACGAGGCGAAGCGGCGGTCGTGGCCCCTCTACCTGGCGGCGTTGCACGCGCGCGTGACGTGTCCGACCTGCTTGCTCGTCATCGCGACGGACGAGGCGACCGCGCGGTGGGCAGCGGTGCCGATCACGACCTTGCAGCCGGGCGTCCCGTTCGTTCCGCTCGTGCTCGGCCCCGAGAACGTGCCGAGGCCTTCACTCGAGCGAGCGGTGCTCGAGCCCATGCTCGCCGTGCTGGCGGCCCTCGTCCACGGCAACCGCGCCGACGGCGCCCAGGTGACGCGGACGGCGCTCGACGTCCTCGCTCTCCTCCCCAACGAGCTGGGTGCCGTCTGCTATGATCTGATCCGTGCGTCGCTGGGCGAGGCGGCGCAGCAAGCGCTGGAGCTGGAGATGCTCACGAAGAACTACCGATACAGGAGCCCCTACGCTCTCACCTACTTCCACGCAGGCCGGGAAGAAGGCCGGGAAGAAGGCCGGGAAGAAGGCCGGGAACAGGGTCAGCTCGCGGAGGCTCGGGCGCTGCTCACGAGGGTGGCGGCGCGTCATGGCGTGGCCGACGAGGTGCTCGCGGCCCGGGTCGACGCCTGCGTGGACATCGAGCTACTCCGCGAGATCCTGCTCGCGCTCGCCTGCGCGACCGACCGCGAGGTGGCGCAGCAGGCGCTCGCTCGCCTGCCGGCGCTGGCGCGCGAGCACTGAGCGACGCGAGCTCGCTTGCGGGCTCATCCGGGCCCGCGGCACACTCGACGATCGTGGGCCGTGCTCGTTGCGATCGTCATCGGTGAAGTCACCAGGAGCCTGGAACATGCCGCTACCCCCCACGTGGAAGGAGATGAAGGAGCTCCTGCGCCGGTACCGTGAACGGCAGGTGGAGATCGAAGATGCGCAGCACCTGCTCCAATGGGCGGTCGCGGATCGGGGGTTGAGCAGCTACCCGCGGCTGCTGGCGATCAAGCGTTGCCGCGATCTGGATCTCATCGGCGAGATCCTCGGCGCGCTCCTTGAATCCTCCGACCGAGCGGCGGCGGACGCTGCGCTGGCTCGGTTGCTGCCGTCGACGCGCGCCGAGCGCGAGACGGTCGAGTCAGCGCCCGAGTGCGTGGAGGTCAGCGGTCGGTGACGTCGGCGCCTGGGCAGCGGCGGGTGAGGTAGTCGAGGAGCTGCTGCCAGTCCTGCTGCGCCTTCATGACCAGCCGATGCGTGTCGGTCTTCACCTCGAGCCAGTGGGTGACGAACATGCGCCGCGAGTCCGACGTCGTGTAGTGACGGATCGTGGCCACCGAGCCGGGCGCGTCGCGGACCGCGTCCATCACCGGCTGCATGCGCTCGGGCGACGTCTTGCGCCGGGCGACGCGGCCGATCCACACGATGCCGGCCGCGAACGCGCCGATGAACGCCGCGATGCCCCAGGCGTGAAACGCGATCCCGTAGCCGAGCGCCATCGCGACGAACAGGCCGGCGACGGCGGCCATGCCGAACGCGAACCCGCGCGCGGTCTCTGCGATCGCCTGCTCCATGCGCACGAGGAGCTGCGCCAGCTCCGACACCGCGAGCGGTCGGTGGTCCTTCACGCTCGCAGCCTACGCCCGCAAGGCGCGTGCGGCGTGTGCGGCGCGTCGGGTGGCGAGTGCGCTGGCCAGGTGGGGCACGCGGAACCCTGGCAACCGCGGTTGCCAGGCGAGGCCGGACGCCGCCTGGACACGGTCCAACCTGTCGACTCGTCTGGGCAGAATGCACGACGCGGCCGGCACGCCGCGTGCTTTGCGGCGCGGCATGCGGAACTGGACCCTGTTGACCCTGACGCTCGGCGGCCTCGCGCTCGCGGCGTGCGCGGAGGTGGATGACGGCAAGCCCGACGAGAGCGACGTCAAGGGCGGCGTCGACGGCAAGGCCGAGGCGTGGGGGCCGTCCGACAGCCCCGCGCTCTTCAACAGCTCGCTCGAGTACCGGGTCACCGAGCTGCCGCGCGAGGGCCACGCCACCAACACGCCGTGGGCCGGCAACTACTGGCCGGTCGCCGACGACAGCATCAACTTCAAGTGGGCCGGCCCGACCAGCGAGTCGGCCGCCGCCAAGTACGGGCGCGCGTTCAACGTCACCGGCGTCGAGGACGCGGTCTCGAAGTTCCACGGCATCGACGGCCAGTCGGCGCGCAAGGCGTGCACGCAGGACACCGACTGCGACGCCAACATCGGCGAGACGTGCGCCCGGCGCACCGGCCAGACCAGCGGCCGCTGCATCCCGGGCTGGTGGGGCATCTGCCACGCGTGGACGCCCGCCGCGATCCTGCTCCCCGAGCCGAAGAAGCCGGTCACCTACAACGGCGTCGAGTTCAAGGTGCAGGACATCAAGGCGCTCATCACGCTCGTCCACAACAGCACCGAGACGAAGTTCGTGTCGCTGCGCTGCGAGACCGACGCCCAGGGCCCGCAGGGCATCAACTTCGACAACTACGGCCGCCCGACCGGCGGCGACGCGTCGTGCAAGGACACCAACCCCGGCACGTATCACGTGCTGTTGACGAACTACCTCGGCAAGCAGGGCGCGTCGTTCGCCGAGGACCGCACCTGGGACGACGAGGTCTGGAACCAGCCGCTGCGCGGCTACCGGATCACCGCGCAGGACGAGGTCACGCCGGTCGAGGCGAACAAGCTGGTCGGCGTGCCGCCGGTCGGCGGGACGACCACCGAGAAGACCGGCATGGCCGCGAAGGGCCAGTGGGTGCAGCTCGGCAGCTTCGCGGTCACCGCCGGCGGGCCGCTGTCGGTCGTGATGACCGGCACCGGCGACGCCGACCTGTACGTCAAGTTCGGCGCCCAGCCGACCGCCGCCTCGTACGACTGCCGCCCGTACGGCAACGACAGCAACGAGACGTGCGACCTGACCGCGCCGGCCGGCGCGACCCAGGCCTTCGTCGGCGTCATCGGCTACGGCGACGCCGCCGCCAGCTTCAAGGTCAAGGTCATCGCCGGCGGCACGATCCCGACGACGTACGTCTTCAACGACAAGGCGACGAAGCTCTACAAGGTCCACACCGACGTCGACTACATCGGCGAGTCGTCGGCCTCGACCGACGGCAACCTCGGCGCGTCGATCGATCGCTACACCCACACGGACAAGTACGACTACATCCTCGAGGTCGGCGCCGACGGCAAGATCATCGGCGGCGAGTGGCTCGGCGAGTCGAAGCGCGCCCACCCCGACTTCGTGTGGCTGCCGATCCGCGCGAGCGAGCCGTCGGTGGCCGGCGGCAAGATCACCTACGCGAACGTGAAGACGATCTACGACCTGTCGATGGCCGACGGCCAGCCGCCGATGACCGGCGGCGACAAGGTCGTGACCGACGCGGGCACGCTGGTGAAGTCGGCGTGGAAGCAGTACGGGCCGTACAACCTGGCGGCCGGCGCGACGCTGACCGCGACGATGACCGGCGACGGCGACGCCGACCTGTACGTGCGCAAGGACGCGGCGCCGACCGCGGCGAGCTACGACTGCCGCCCGTACCGCAGCGGGACGAACGAGGAGTGCTCGATCGTCGGCCCGGCGACCGTCTACGTCGGCCTCAACGGCTACGCGGCGTCGTCGAGCTACAGCCTGAAGATCAGCTACAAGGAGGGCACCGGCAGCGCGCCCGCCACGCCGCCGCCGGCGGTGGTGATGCACCTCGACACAGCGGGCTCGGTGGCGCAGGGCGAGATGAAGGTCTTCTCGCTCGACGTGATCGCCGGCAAGAAGATCGTGGTCCGCACGACCGCGCCGAACGATGTCGACCTCTACGTGATGATGGGCGCGGCGCCGACGACGGCCGCGTACACGATGCGGGCCTGGACCTCGTCGGGCAACGAGACGATCGCGTACACGCCGACGTCGAACGGCAAGCTGTACGTCGGCGTGAACGGCTACGCGGCGTCGAGCTTCACGCTGCGCACCGCCGACAACTGACCGGCGCGTCCCGTTGCGCGCGGGCCGCCGGCGCGCCGCGGCTCACATCGCCGTGCGAGCCATCACGTTGACGAGGCAGCCGAGCGATCCGTTGAGCTGGTAGATCGTCGACACAGCGATCGGCACCACCCGGAAGCCGAGCGCGCGGTAGCGAGCGGCCGCGTCGTCGTCGAGCGCCGGCAGGCCGTAGGTCGGCAGGTAGACGACCGGGCCGGCGGCGTCGCGGTCGAAGAGCGCGTTGGTGTACGTCACGTACGAGCCGGCGCCCTCGAGGACGACGACCGGCACGCGGCTGACGACGAAGCCGCGCCGGGCGAGCAGCTCGGCGACATGATCGAAGCGGCGGGCGTGCAGCTCGAGGTCCGCGTCGACGGGGACGCTGGCGCCGCTGTGGGCCGTCTCGGCGGCGAGGAGCTGCTGGCCGAGGTGGACGTCGCCGACCAGCACGCGGCGATCGTCGAGCGGCACCATGTACATCATGATGTGGTGCTCCGGCACCTCGCCCTGCGCGTCGCCGAGGAAGACGACGTCCTGCGAGAACGTCGCGCGGACCGCGGCCTCCAGGTGCGCGCGGGTGGCGTCGCCGCGGCCGAGGTTGCGGCCGATCAGGTTGGCGTCGGCGAACACGAAGCGGCGCGAGGCGGCGAGGTCACCGCCCTCGAAGACGAACGACGCGAGCTCGGGCTCCTTGCCGTAGACGTCGCGGGCGATCGCGAACGGCGCGGCCCAGTCGCCGGCGCGGCCGCCCGACGTGGCCGCGACCTTCGGCGGCGACAGGACGGCGTCGCCGTCGAGCGAGGCCATGCGGTCGCGCGACCAGGTCGTGAGCGGCTGGTCGACGACCACCGGGTGGAAGCGCTCGAGGTGCGTCACGTGTGCGTCGTGGAGGCCGCCGATGAAGCGGAAATAGTCGCGCGCGGCGGGGACGGCGACCTCGACGTCGACGTCGGCGGGCAGGGCGGCGAACAGCGCGCGCCAGACGGGCATCGTGCGGCTGTCCATGCTCGGCGTGTAGTGGATGGCGATGCGGCGCAGGTGGCCGCTCGCGTCCTCGGGCACGAGCCGGTGGCGCGCGGGCTTCACCGTCACCGCCGCGCTCACGATCACGACGACGATCGCGCTCGCGACGAAGCCGGCGGCGACGCCCGCGAGGCCGCGGAGGATGGGGTGGGGGGTGCGCATCGGACGTGGATCCGGGGCCGGGTGGTGAGCGGAGAGGTCAGCGGGTGAGGGCGGCGATCGTGGTGGGCGCGGCGGGCGTCGGGGCGGGCGCGCCCGGCGCGGTGGCACGGGCGGTCGTGGGGGCGACCGCGGCGGTGGGCGCGGG
>DASZXE010000773.1:0-1505 GCA_035546475.1 Kofleriaceae bacterium | reverse complement strand
GAGCACCACCTCGAGCTGGCCCCCGGCGTCCGCCTCTCCATCTCCGCCGCCCGCGCGCCCACCGACGCCGACGCCGCCGCCCTGCGCGCGACGGCGGTGTCGATGCTCGCCGAGCTCGTTCGCCGCCGTCTGGTCGACCTGTCAACCCCCGCCACTCCGTGAGGACCGCCATGATGCCCATCCCCGTCACGATCGATGAACGACTCGCCCGCTGCCTCCGGCCCGTCGACACCGGCTTCGGCGCGCTCGAGACCGCGCGCGGCGGCCTCCCGCTCACCCGCCTCGACGTCGACGCCCGCGCCGTCGGCCTCGAGGTCGCCATCGACGTCCGCCAGACGTTCGTCAACGCCACCCGCGTCGCCATCGAGGCCACGTACATCTTCCCGCTCCCCGACCGCGCCGCTGTCCGCCGCTTCCGCATGACCGTCGGCGACCGCGTCGTCGACGGCGTCCTCGACGAGCGCGGCCGCGCGCGCGCCACCTACGACCAGGCGATCGCCGCCGGCCACCGCGCCGCCATCGCCGAGGAGGACCGCGCCGGCGTCTTCACCCTGCGCGTCGGCAACCTCATGCCCGGCGAGGCCGCCGACATCGAGCTCGGCCTGGTCGGCCCGCTCTCCGTCGATGACGGCGAGGTCACCTTCGCCTTCCCGCTGGTGGTCGCGCCCCGCTACATCCCCGGCGTCGCCCTCGGCGGCGACCAGGCCGGCCTCGGCGTCGCCGGCGACACCGACCGCACGCCCGACGCCTCGCGCATCACGCCGCCGGTCCTCCTGCCCGGCCACCGCAACCCGGTCCGCCTCGGCTTCACCATGACCATCGACGGCGGTGGCCTGCCGATCGCCAACCTCGCGTCCGGCCTCCACGAGCTGCACGCCGCCACCGACGGCGCCGGCTGGCGCGTCGAGCTCGAGCCCGGCGAGCGCCTCGACCGCGACGTCGTCCTCCGCTGGTCGATCGGCAACGCGGAGCTCCGCTCGAGCGCCGTCTGGGCCGCCGACGAGCGCGGCGAGGGCGCCACCGTGATGGTCACGATGGTGCCGCCGGTCGGCGCCGCCGCCGCGGCCCGCCCGCGCGACGTCGTCTTCGTCCTCGATCGCTCCGGCTCGATGGGCGGCTGGAAGATCGTCGCCGCCCGCCGCGCCGTCGCCCGCATGATCGACACGCTCACCGCGCGCGATCGCTTCACGATCGTCCTCTTCGACGATCGCACCGACGAGCCGCCCGGCTTCCACGGCCTCGTCGACGCCACCGATCGCCGCCGCTTCGAGGCCGTCGAGTTCCTCGCCCGCGTCGAGGCGCGCGGCGGCACCGAGCTCGCCGTCCCGCTCGAGCTGGCCACCGCCCACCTCCGCGCCGAGATCGACGCCGGCACCCGCGACCGCAGCCTCGTGCTCATCACCGACGGCCAGGTCGGCAACGAGGACGAGATCCTCCGCCGCCTCGCGCCCCGCCTCGACTCGGCGCGGGTCTTCACGCTCGGCATCGACCAGGCGGTCAACGCC
>DASZXE010000772.1:0-11705 GCA_035546475.1 Kofleriaceae bacterium | reverse complement strand
AGCGGGAGGCGCGCGTGAGGCGGTGGCCGGACCGCCGCGCGCGAGGGCGCGACCGCGGCGCGCCGTCACCGACGGAGATCACACGGCGAGGGGGCATCCGTGCGCTCGATTCCGTAGCCGGAACGACCCGTTGAAAAGGGTTCCCAACGCCGCGCCTTGCCACATATCATCGCGCGGATCGCTGGACGGCTGCCCTCGTCAGCCGCCGTCGCCATGCCTTCATCCCTGTCGGGGAGGCCTTCGCCGTGTTCTCCAGAGACTCGCGTATCAACTTCGCCCTCTCGCTCATGTTCCTCGTCCTGTCCGCCTGCGGCGGCCTCGGCAACGGATGTGGGTGCACGTCGCAACCCCTGCCCGCCGGCGGCCTGCCGAAAGACCAGACCATCGAGGGCGGCGGCCAGATCCGCGTCACACGGCCCGGCTTCCAGAAGCTGACGCAGATCATCCCGGCGGTGCTCAACGACAGCCTGTCGAACGGCTTCTGCGTCGGCGGCGGCTCGGTCGGCACGCCGAGCGGCGGCTTCCTCGCCACCGGCGCCCGCTACTGCTCGACCAACCAGGGCGGCACCCCGCAGATCCCCGACGCCTGCGGCAACAGCAACGGCTGCAACGTCGGCGTCCACGTCGACTCGGTCAACGTCAGCGTCACCAACGCGCAGCGGCTCAACGTCCGCGTGCAGCTCGACGTCTACTCGTCGGTGCCGCTGTCCGGCCAGGTCGTCGGCATCGGCTTCTCGTGCACGCTCAACGCGAACGGCGACAACATCGTCCTCGACGCCGACATCGACCTCGGCATCCGGCCCGACAACGGCGAGCTGACGGTCAACCTCCACGGCATCAACGGCCTCGACACCTCCGACCTCAGCTTCAGCGGCTGCTCGGTCGTCTCCGACGTCGCCAACCTGCTCAACGACCTGCTCAACAGCTTCATCGGCAGCTTCATCGTCGACCTGCTCGAGCCGACCTTCAACAACCTCATCCAGGGCTTCCTGCCGAACCCGCTCGGCATCGCCGGCATGGTCGACATCGGCCAGCTCATGTCGGGCGTCTCGCCCGGCACCGAGGGCGAGATGGAGGCGCGGATGGTGCCCGGCGGCTACGTGCAGATGCAGGGCAACGGCCTCTCGCTCGGCCTCATCACGGGGCTCAACGCCGACCAGAACCCGCTGACGCGCACGCCCGACCTCGACAGCGAGCCGGCCTACTGCGTGCCGCCGATCCCGGCGCCGAACTTCGCGGCGCCACCCGCATCGCTGCCGACGTCGCCGCGCGGCACCTTCATCCTCGCGCCGGCCGGCGAGTTCTCCGGCAACCCGGACCCCGCCGACGACCTCGCGATCGGCATGTCGGAGACGACGCTCGACCTCGCCGGCCACCACCTGGTCACGTCGGGCGGCCTCTGCCTCGGCGTCGGCACCAGCCTCATCAACCAGCTCAAGCTCGGCACCATCGGGCTGCTGGTCCCGTCGCTCGGCGAGCTCGGCAAGGGCGACGAGCCGGTGCTGCTGGTGACCCGGCCGCAGCAGGCGATCGACTTCGCGATCGGCGACAACACGATGGATTCGCCGGCGCTGACGATGACGCTGACGAACTTCGAGGTCGACTTCTACGGCTTCATCTACGAGCGCTACACGCGCGCGTTCACGATGTCGCTCAACCTCAAGGTCGGCATCAACCTCGAGTTCTCGCAGATGCCCGGCCAGGCGGCGCAGGTGAAGCCGATCCTGGTCGGCCTCGACTCGTCGAACATCCAGATCCACGTCCTCAACAGCGAGTTCGTCGCCGAGACCCCGCAGCAGCTCGAGACGGTGCTGCCGACGGTGTTCGACCTCGCGCTGCCGCTGATCGGCCAGGGCCTGCAGCCGATCGACGTGCCGAGCTTCGCCGGCTTCACGCTCAACAACCTGCGCGTGCAGCACGTGACGACCGCGCAGGACGACTTCCTCGCGATCTACGCCTCGCTCGGCGCGTCGCAGATGATGAAGCAGCTCGCCCACGACAAGTACCCGTCGCTGCAGCCGGTGCTCGACCGGATGGATCCGACGCCGCAGTGGCCGGCGATCGTCCAGGACGCGCACGCCCGCCTGCACTCGGTCGACGTGCCGCCGCCGGTCGTGGTGCGCGGCGCGCTGATGGGCATCCCGGGCGACTCGCTGCCGACCGTCACCATCGACGTCGACCACGAGGACGCGCAGGGCCGCGAGCTCGAGTGGAGCTGGAACCTGAACGGCGGCCTGTGGCGGCCGTTCACCAGCGCCTCGCCGCTCGTGCTGCGCGACCGCGCGTTCGCCTGGCAGGGCAAGTACAAGATCGGCCTGCAGGCCCGGGTGAAGGGCGACTACCGCACGACCAGCCCCGACACGCTCGAGATCCCGGTCGTCATCGACTCGTCGGCGCCGAAGATCGACACCGACAGCGCGACCTGGACCGGCGACCTGTTCGTCGTGCCGGCGACCGACGCGGTCTACGACCACGCCGAGCTCGAGTGGGCGTGGGGCAGCCCGTCCGACACCGAGGCGGCGACCGACTGGAGCCACAGCTCGGCGGCCGACCGCCAGACCGCGAAGGACCTGTCCGTCGACGGCGACCTGCGCGTCTTCGTGCGCGACCCGAGCGGCAACATCGCCACCGCGATCGCGAAGTCGGGCCTCACCAGCTTCCACGGCGCGCCCGGCGAGGGCGGCTGCACCTGCGACAGCCGGCGCGGCCCGTCGTCGGGCGGCGTGGTCGTCATGCTCCTGACCGCGTTCGCGCTCTTGCTGCGCGGCCGCGGCCGCCGCCTCGTGCGCGTCGCCGCGCGCCACCGCCGCCTGGTGCAGACTCTCGCCATCTGGGTCGGGCTGTCGCTCGCGACCGCGCTGGTGCCGGGCTGCGACTGCGGCAGCAAGCCGGGCGCCGACTCGTGCGAGGTCGACATGGACTGCGCCGACTTCGCCTGCAACCCGGGCGAGATCTCGATCTGCTTCGAGGGCACCTGCACCTGCATCGACGACGTCCCGTACGGCCGCATCGGCCCGCACTCGGACGTCGCGGTCGCGCCCAACGGCGACGCGGTCGTGTCGGCGTACGCCGAGAACCACGGCGACCTGGTCGTCGCCCGCCACGCCGGCGCCGGCCGCATCCCCGACAGCGAGTGGGAGTTCGTCGACGGCGTGCCCGACGGCCCGGTCGTCGTCCCCGGCTCGAAGGTGCGCGGCGGCATCATGGACCCCGGCCCCGATGTCGGCCTCTACACGTCGGTCGGCGTCGCGCCCGACGACTCGATCATGGTCAGCTACTACGACCGCGACAACGGCTCGCTCAAGTTCGCCGGCAAGTACCAGGGCACCTGGTCGACGCACGTGATCGACGCCGGCACCGGCCCGATCGTCGATCCCGAGATCGGCGGCGTGCGCACCGGCCTCTACACGTCGATGACCGTCCGCACCGACGACGGCCGCCCCGGCATCGCCTACCTCGCCGAGACCTCGCAGGGCGGCGGCATCGTCACCGGCGAGGTCCGCTTCGCGCTGGCGAACGTGCCCAACCCGAAGCAGACCAGCGACTGGACGGTGACGACGGTCGACACGATGACCCTGCCGGCGCCGGACCCGAACAACCCGGACATCTACCCGCTGCCGTCGGGCATCGGCCTGTTCATCGAGGCGGCGCTCGACGCGAACAACGCGCCGTCGGTCGTCTACTACGACCGGCAGCACGGCGACCTCAAGCTGGTCCGCTACGACATGGCGTCGGGCCGCTTCGGCGCGCCGGTCGTCCTCGACGGCCAGAACGGCGACGCCGGCTGGTATCCATCGGTGGCGGTCGATCCGGCCGGCGTGGCGAACGTCGCCTACCAGTCGGCCGACCACGACGACGTGATGTTCATCAGCACGGCGCAGGGCGCGCGCCCCGAGCTGGTCGACGACGGCTACCGGCTGGTCGGCACCACCGCCGACGGCCTGCCGAAGCCGGAGTTCCACTTCGTCGGCAACGACACGCAGATCGTGAACAGCCCGGCCGGCCCGATGATCATCTACCAGGACTCGACGAGCCACGAGCTGCTGGTCGCGACCAAGGTCGCCGACACCTGGACGCACGACACGATCGCGGGCGACGAGGATCCGTTCGTCGGCGCGTACGGCTTCTACGCGTCGGCGGCGCCGTCGGCGACGGAGGCGGTGGTGTCGACGTGGGTCATCGACCAGCCCGAGGGTCAGAACTGGGTCGAGATCTTCCGGCTGCCGATCGCGGCCGGCCGCGTCCTCCACTGATTCCCGCGGCGCGGGCTCGCCCGCGTTGCCTGCGCGAGTCGTTCGCAGGCCTGTCCACGTTCGCTGATTGACAGGCCGATCGCTTGTCGCGAGGATGTCGTCGCAGGGGGATTGATGAGCGATCGACTCGCCCGATGGCTGCCGATCGTGAGCGCATCTGCGCTCGCGCTCGGCCCCGCTGCCGCGCACGCGAACGTCCGCGCCTCGGTCCAGCCTGACGGCGCGATCGTCTTCGACCAGGAGCTGCCGTCGGGGAAGGCGGTGACGATCGAGCTGCCGGCCGCGGGCACGGACGAGGCCGGCGGCACCGTCGAGGTCTGGCCGTACGACGGCACGTGCTCGGCGTTCCCCGAGGGAGCGCACCAGGCGCGGCGGCTCGGGCTCGGCACGACCGGCACCGGCAACGACAGGCTGCTGGTCGCCACGCTGTCGCCGCTGCAGATCCAGACCCGCTACTGCATCGTGTTCCGCGTCGTGCGCGGCCTGCCCGACGACAAGGTCGACGCGCTCGCGCAGTCGGTCGGCGATGTCGCCGCGATGCACTTCGACTGGGCGACGCAGTGCGCGGAGCCGGACATCGAGGCGAAGGTCGCCGGCTTCGTCGCCGACGAGCTCACCCGCCGGCTGGCGACGCTGCAGGTCAGCCCGGGCTCGACGCGGACGGTCGACGCCGCGCAGGTGGGCGACGCCGCCACGCTCATCACCGCGCTCGCCGACGTGCGGTCGCTCTGCCGCCGCGTGCTCGACAACGACGACGCGCTCCACGGCGCGCACGAGGCGCAGAAGGCCGCCAACCAGGCGCTGACGCTCGCGTACGCGCAACTGAAGAGCGTGGTCGCCGCGCCGGCGCAGGTCACCGCGTGGCCGCCGGCGGTCACCGAGGCGGCGGCGCCGTTCACGGCGGTGCCGATGGTCGAGGCGCTGCGGCTCGAGGCCGCGGCGCTGACCCGGCTCGCCTCCCGCATCGCGCCGGCGGACGACGCCCTGGCCGCCGACCTGCGCTCGCTGACGACCCTGTCGGGCACCGCGCTCGCCGACGCCATCAAGCCGCTGCAGAGCCGCTACGAGAAGGCGCCGCCGGCGCCGCGCGACCTGATGCTGTTCCTGCCCGGCCGTGGCGCCTACGTCCGCGCCAGCTCGCTCGCGACCGAGCCGGGCGCCTACACCGCATTTCTCGAGGACGTCGGCGCGTCGCAGGACCTGCTGCAGGCACAGCTCCGGGTCCTGGCGGCGCACGCGCCCCACGACGCCGCGCTGCTCGCCGGCTGGAAGCTCGCGATCGGCGGCGTCTACCAGGCCAGCCGCGATGTCGGCGCCGCCGACGCGGAGCTGACCCGGCTCGAGGGCCTCCGCGACGACCTCGCGACCACGCTGCGCGCGAGCATGGTCGACGCGGTGAAGAAGGACTCGGTCCGGCGCCTGCTGGCGATGACGACCCGGTCGACGGCCAGCCTGCCGACCGCCCGCCCCGCCGACACCGACGAGAAGGCGAGCTGGATCTCGCTCAGCGCCGGCGCGATGGTCGCGCTGCCGATCATCCACGACGACGGCCACGCGGGCGTGGTCGCTCCGTGGCTGGTGCCGTACGCCGGCGCCAGCATCTACTTCCACCGGGTCGACAGGGTGATCGACGTCGGCGACCTCGTGGGCCACACGTTCTGGCAGCGCAACTCGTTCACGGTCGGCGTGTGGCTCGACAAGCCGAAGCTCGACGGCAACGCGATCGCCGGCATCTGGTCGACCGGCCAGGTGCCGTTCCTTGGCTTCGGCCACCGCTTCACCCAGTACCTGCGCGTCGACGGCGGCGCGGCGTTCTTCGACTACACGCGCCGGCTGCCGATCGTCACCGACAAGGGGACCGGCGTCGCCGCCTGGCTCGGCGTCTCGCTCGACGCCGATGTCTGGGGGCTGGCCAAGAGCAAGCTGCAGTAGGAGGTCTCGATGCCCGGCAAGCTCCGCATCTCCGCTCCCGCCGTCGTCACCGCCGGCCGCGGGTTCCCGTGCGACGTGCACATCAGCGGCGCCAGCCCGGGCGACACCGTCACGATCCGCCTGTGGGAGAGCGCGGGCGTGGCGCCGCTCTACAGCGCCAGCGGCACGGCGGCGATCAACCTGGACGGCATCGGGGTGGCGACGTTCGACGACGTGGTGCTGGCGGGGCCGTGCCACGCGCGGCTGGTGGCCGACGCGTTGCTGTCGGTCACGGCGCTGGCCTCCGACGACGACCACCTGCAGGTCGTGCCTTGAGGCAGGGGTCGTCACGGGCGGCGCTGGCGGCGCTGGCGGCGCTGGCGGGCCCGGGCCTCGCCGCGTGCATCGACGAGGCTTGGCGCGCGCCGGTCGCGACCGACGAGATCATCGCCAACGCCACCGTGACCGTCGACGGCAGCGGCACCGCCTTCGCCGACGGACGGACGCGGCTGACGTTCGGCTTCGACGTGCCGGACGTCGACGGCCTCGATCCGTCGCTGCAGGCGACGCTGCACGTCGCCGGCGGGACCTGGGTCCTGCCCGACAGCAGCGGCTCGACGACGAAGACCGTCGCCGTGACCGGCGGCCACCAGGACGCCGCGCTCGTCGCCGGCACCACGCCGGGGACCCTGGTCGCCACCGCGACGATCGAGGAGTTCACCGCCACCGCGTCACGCGACCTGGTGCCGCTGACCGCCGACGACGCGATCACGATGCTGACGACGCCGGCCGTCGCGCCGGTCGCCGACGGGACGACGCCGATCACGATCCACGTCTGCACCACCGACGAGCTCGTCCACGACCCGATGGCGCAGGTCACGCTGCACACCAGCGACGGCACCTGGATCGGCGCGAGCGCCGGCGACAGCAAGTCGCTGGTCGCGAACCTGTCGACGACGTGCGTCGACGGCAGCCTGATCCCGGGCCAGACGCCGGGCCGGATCGAGGTGACCGCCACCGTCGCGCGCTTCACGAAGTCGCTGCCGATCGACCTCGGCCCGGCGGTCATCGACCGGGTCGTCTGCAGCGCGAGCGGCGGCATCAGCGCGGGCGCCGGCACGATCACCGTGACCGCGCGGCTGGTCGCCCACGGCGGCGCCAGGCCGTCGCTGGGGACCGAGGTCGCGTACCGCGCCGAGGTGCTGCCCGGCACCGCGCGCGGGTACTTCACGCAGCCGGTCGTGCTGCTCGACAGCGGCAACAGCGCGATGTCGTCGTTCGTGACGTTCGGCTACCCGACGAGCATCGTGCTCACGGCGACCGCGACCCCGGCCGGCGGCACGGCGGTCGACTGCCCGTCGATCACGGTGCAGGGCGCGCCACCGCCGGCGTAGCCGCGCGACGCGGTCGCCGGGCCGGTCAGCGCATGCCGACCTCGGCGCCGACGGTGACGGTGAGGCCGAGCTGGCGGCCGCCGCCGTCGACGGGCGCACCGAGGCGGGCGACGCCGAGGAAGGCGTTGGCGCCGGCGACCAGCGCGAGGTCGCGGGCGATCGGCGCGCGCACGCCGGCGCCGAGCTCGCCGCCCGCGGCCACGCCGCCGACGTCGTCGAAGCGGAGCGCGCGCGCGAAGGCGGCGGCGCGCAGCCACGGCGTGAAGCCGCGGCGCGGGGCCAGCTCGCGGCGGAGGCCCATCGACAGGTCGCCCGCGAAGCCGTCGGTGACGTGGCGGTCGCACGGCATCGCGTCGGCGGCCGGCGAGGCGCTCGCGCAGGCGTCGCCGTGGCTGCCGAAGGTGAAGGCGAGGCTGGAGTCGAACCAGTCGTGATCGGCGAGGCGGTAGAGGTAGTGGCCGGCGACGCGGAGGCCGCCGGGGGTGGTGACCCCGCCGGCGCTCATGCCGACCTCGGCGGCCAGCGCGACCTGGCGATCGTCGGCGGCGGTGCCGTCGACGTCGGCGGCCGGGTCGGCGGCCGGGTCGGCGACCGGGCCGGCGGCCGCCGCGCGCGCACCGGCCACGCCGAGCAGGGCGAAGGCGTACAGGGGCGAGAGGCGCATCGTTTCATGGTGCGACCGGCCGCCGGCGCGGGCCAGTTTTCGGCGCCGGCGCGCGCGCTCCCACTGCGACATCGGGGCGCGAGCGGCCTGCCATCGCCTGCAACCTCTCTGGGGGCGCAGCAAGGTTGAGCCGGGGGCGCCGCGAGCATATGGTCCGCGCCATGAAGAAGCTCGCCCTGGTGGTACCCCTCCTCCTGGCCGTGCCCGGCTGCCCGAAGCCGCGCACGTCGGCGGCCACCCAGCCGACGCCGGCCGCGTTCGACCCGTCGCAGTCGGATCCGGAGGCGATCAAGGTCGTCGAGGCGGGCGTGGCCGCGCTCGGTGGCGCCGAGCACTGGACCAACCTGAAGGAGCTGCAGTTCACCATCAAGTACACGCAGGACGGCAAGGTCCAGGGCGAGCTGACCCACTACTGGGACCGCTGGAACGGCCGCCACCGGCTGATCACGACCGACATGTCGACGGTCGGCGGCAACCCCGACGACGTGAAGCAGATGGACGTCCGCTACGACCTGTTCGACAAGGGCGCGACGCCGACCGCGTCGTACGGCGGCGACCCGCTGCTCCGCGCCGACGCCGTCAAGCAGGTCGCCGCCGCGCGCGAGCACCTCGCGCAGGACCTCTACTTCGTCGCGATGATCTACAAGCTCGAGGAGCCGGGCGTCATCCTCAAGCGCGAGAACGCCGAGGTCACCGTCCCCGATCCGAAGGCGTGCAAGCCGTCGTGCACGGCGATCAAGGTCACCTTCGACCCGGCGGTCGGCAAGGA
This sequence comes from Kofleriaceae bacterium, assembly GCA_035546475.1. Lineage (GTDB taxonomy): Bacteria > Myxococcota_A > Polyangia > Haliangiales > Haliangiaceae > UBA2376. The sequence continues at coordinate 2,714 of DASZXE010000772.1, read as the reverse complement.
CACCTGGTTCGTCAACTACAACAACGAGAGCCACCTGCCCGAGGTGATCGAGCTGCAGAAGGGCGCGGGCCGGGTCGGTTACCTGCTCGAGGACTGGACCGAGGCGGGCGGCCTCAAGTGGCCCGGCTCGCTGCACAACATCGGCCTGCCCGGCGAGGTCATCCAGATCGAGGACCTCAAGGTCGGCGAGCCGGACGACGCGACGTACATGCCGAGCGTGTCGGGAGGAGGGTGATCGTGGCGAAGGCCCTCGAGTACAACGCGACGATGGTCGAGCGCGTCGACCTGACCGACGCGCTGACGCTCTTCAAGGTGCTGCCCGACGAGCGGCCGGCGCCCGGCTGGTTCGTGCCCGGCCAGTACTGCGTGCTCGGCATGAACAACGAAGAGAGGCCGGAGCTCGGCTCGGTGCGGCGGTCGATGTCGATCGCGTCGGCGCCCGAGCAGGACGGCCCGGTCGAGTTCTACATCCGCTTCGTGTCGAAGCCGGAGTCGGAGAACCCGCTCACCCACCTGCTGTGGAAGCTGAAGGACGGCGACCGCATGTACATGCGGCCGAAGGCGGCCGGCGTGTTCACGGTGAAGGACACCGCCGGCGAAGGCGATCCGCGCTTCAAGGTGATGGTGGCGGCCGGCACCGGCTCGGCGCCGTTCGTCAGCATCGTGCGCAGCGAGGTGATCCGGAACCCGAAGGCGGACCTGTCGCGCTACGTGTTCCTGCACGGCGTGTCGTACGCGCCCGACCTCGGCCACCGCGACGAGCTGCTCGGCCTCGCGCGCACCCACGGCCTGCACTACTTCGGCTCGATCAGCCGGCCGAAGCCCGGCGACGGCTGGGCGGGCGACACCGGCCGCGTCGAGAGCTACTTCGATCCGGCGCGGCTCGGCGAGCTCGAGCGCCGGCTCGGCCTGCCCGAGGGCGACTTCCACCCGGGCAACGCCGTGATCCTCATCTGCGGCCTGCAGGGGACGATCGGCATGACGATCACCCACCTGTGCGCGCGCGGCTTCGTGCCGGACCACAAGCGCATGCGCGAGGCGCTCGGCGTCCCCGACACCGACCCGGCGAGCCTGTTCTACGAGCAGTACGACACCGAGCCGGTCATCGACATCAAGGACCCGGCGGTCGTCGAGCCGCTGAAGTCGGCGCTGGCGGCGTACCGCGCGCGCCGCGCGACCGGCGCCTGAGCGCGGCGCCGCCCTGCCGGCGATCAGTCGCGGCGGTAGCGGCCCTCGTGCATGGGCGACCAGCTCCTGCCGTCGCGGGACAGCTCGATCGAGAAGGCGAGCTCGCCGCCGGTGAAGGCGTAGGTGAAGCGGCTCTGCCCCATCGGCGAGATGTCGACGTACGTGTAGCGCTCGCCGTCGAGCGTCGCGCGCACGGCGGACTTCGGCGCCATGCCGATGCTGTCGAACCAGTAGGTGTAGAAGGCGCGGTCGCGGGCGTCCCAGGCGTGGACGCCGTGGCCGCGGTAGGCGACCTTGCCGTCGCGGCTCTCGTCGTAGTCGACGGCGAGCGCCCAGCCGTCGCAGACCGACCGCACCGTCCACACGCCGCTCGCGGGACCGCCCTTCGGGTCCCACGCCGACGGGTAGAGCGTCTCGTCACCGCGCCAGGTGCCGGCGAACAGCTCCGTCAACCGCTTCATCTCGCTTCCGAGGGTGGGCATCTCCATGCCGGAGGCATCGCGCGGATCGCGCGGCGGTTCAAGGCGCGTCGCTCAGGGGACCGCGATCACGTCGAGGCCCGTCGGATCGGTCGCGTCGCAGCCCTCGCTGCCGGGGTCGACCCACGCGACGACGATCGCGCCGGGCACCCGCGTCGCCCAGACCAGGCGGTCGCCCTGCCTCGGCGCCTCGACGACGACCTTGCCGGCGCGGATCACGCGCGCGTGGTCGCCGGCGTAGACGAGCCCGAGGCGGGCGGCCCGGAACCGCATCCGCTCGGGGCCCGGCGCCAGCGGGGGCTCGCCGACCTCGCCCGGCACGAAGCCGAGCACCGCGAGCAGCCGGTCGAGCCCGGGCGCCGCGCTCGGGATGACCGCGAGCCGCGCGCCGCTGCGATCGAGGAAGACGACCTCCGACGCCACCGTGACGTCGGCGCCCCACAGGCTCTCCTCGCGCATCGCGGCGATGACGCCGAGGCGCTCGCTGTACGCGGCGCCGCTCGCCAGCGTCGCGACCGTCGCCGTGCCGGGCGCGGGCGCGTGCAGCGCGACCAGCTCGTCGGCGCCGGCGACCGACGCCCACTCGGGATCGTGGAGCGCCTCCCAGGTGACGAGCACCGGGTTGGTCGTGACGAGCGGCCGCGCGGCGTCGATCGCCTCGGCACGCCGGCCGGCGGTCGCGAGCGCCGCCACCAGGTTCGTCCGCGCGAGATCGAAGGAGGGATCGGCGGCGGCGGCCTTGGCGAAGCCGAGCGCCGCCTCGGCGTGGTGCCCGCCGCGCTGGAGCGCGAGCGCCGCCGCGTTGTCGAGGCGGGCCTCGAGCGCCGCGAGCGTGAACGTGCGGGTCTGCTCGCGCTCCATGCAGGTGTCCTCGAGCGTGACCTCGACGCCGGTGTGATCGGCGGTCCAGCGCGCGGCGCGCAGGCGATCGACGCGCGACGGGCTGGTCCCCGGCGGATCGATCGGCAGCGGCGCCGTCACGCGGCCGCGCTGCACCGTCAGCCGGCGGGCGCGAGCGCCGCCACCAGGTTCGTCCGCGCGAGATGG
>DASZXE010000771.1:0-7611 GCA_035546475.1 Kofleriaceae bacterium | reverse complement strand
GGGTCTGCCGCGACGCCCCCGATCCGGATCATCGGCTCGACCTCGCGGGGCTGCTGGCGGCCGGCGACGAGGCCGAGCGGGCCGAGGCGACGTCGATCTACGAGGCGGCGGCCGGCGGCGACCAGGGCGTGGCGGCGGCGGCCACCGCGCTCGAGGCGCTGGCGCGTGCCGCGATGCGAGCCGGCGATCCGGCGGCCGCGCGCGCCCGGATCGCCGACGCGCTCGCCCTGCCGCTCGACGACGATCGCCGCCGGCCGTTCGAGGCGATGGCGCGCGCGCTCGACGACCGCACGCTCGCCGGCAACTTCCTGCGCGGCTACTTCTTCGCCGCCGACGGCGACCGGGTCACGTGGGCGGCGCTGGCGGTGCTGGCCGCGCCGCACGATCGCTTCGGCTGGTACCTGCTCGGCTGGCAGCTCGACGACCACGGCCTGCGCGACGCGGCCGCCCACCTGCTCAGCCTCGCGATCGAGGGGCCGCTGCCGAGCCTCCGCTTCGTGCGCGCGGGCGCCCGCAAGGGGATCCTGGCGGCGTGGCGCGCGGGCGACGCCGACGTGCTCGGCGAGATCGCCGGCGTCCTCGAGAGCACCGGCTACGAGGTCGACCGGTGGCTCGCCGCCGACTGGCGCCAGCGCGCCTCGTTCGCGGCGACCGGCACGCTGTGAGCCGCGACGGCGCGCGATCGTCGCACGACGCGGCCGCCCCGCTCCGCCGCCGACACGCCCGCGGGCGACCGGCCCGCGCGACGTGCGTCAGGCGGCCTTCACATGCCGCTCAGGAACTGCCACTTGTTCCCGTTCCACTCGAGGACCAGCTCGTTCTGGTCGCGCTTGTCGACGCGCTTGTCCTGGCCGCGCGCGTCCGCGATCGTGAAGCTGGCGTCGATCAGCACGTCGACGCGCGCGATGCAGCCCTGCTCCGGCTCGCCGCCCGACGCCGGGCAGTTGTGCTGGATGTTCACGTAGCGCATCGCGTAGCGGATGTCGTGCGCGAGGCGGAAGCGGCCGGTGAGCACGTCCTTCAGCCCCTGGTACGTGTAGTCGTCGGTGCCGACCGACGTGCCGCCGTCCTCGGTGTAGCGGTCGGAGGCCATGAGGAACAGCGCCTCGGCGTCGCCGCGCTCGACCGCGATCCGGTACGCCTCGACGGCGTCGCGGATGCCGTGGTTGATCTTGTCGTCGGCGATCCGGGTGCCGGGGATGTTGTGCGCGTTGGCGGCGCAGCCCGCGAAGGCGAGGCCGACGGCCAGGGCGGTCGCGAGCGTGGCGCCTCGAGCGCCCGGGAACGAAGACATCCGCATGTTGGGGGTCCGCATTGCAAGCTCTGGACCCGCGCCGGCCGGGAGGGCGATCCATCCGGGAACAGGCCGGAAGCGGGCCGGAACGGGGCCGGAACGGGGCCGGCGGACGCTACACCGACGAGAGCAGCTCGCCAAGCGCCGGGCCGCGCCACGCGACGAGCCTTGCCAGAAAGGCACGGAAGTCCTTGTCGGGGGTGTCAAGCTGGCGAAGGTGGACATCCGTGATGCGGGTGATCGTGAAGCGGGCCGCGGCGGCGCGGACCTCGACCGGTAGCGCGGCGCGGTCGGCGGCGGTCAACGGCCGCACCTCCTGGTAGCCGTGGAGCACGGCGGCCGAGAGCCGCGGGGCGGGGGCGCGCTGCCAGCACCAGTCGTTGAGGACGACCGCGAGGTCGTAGACGAGGCTGCCGCCGGCGGCCTGCTCGAAGTCGAGGATCGCGACGATGCGGGCGCCGTCCCAGAGGACGTTGTCGCGGAAGAGGTCGTTGTGGATGAGGCCGTGGGCCGCCGCCGCGCGCACCGGCGCCCGCGCCGCGAGCCAGGCCAGCTCGTCGGCGAGCACCTCGACGGCCGGCGCGAGCGCGGGGTCGCCGAGGTCGCGGAAGCCGTCGAAGCGGCGCACGAGGTCGGCGAAGGTGTAGATGCCGGCGCGCCGCCGCTCGGCGGGCAGCCCGCGGCCGACCTCGTGCAGGTGGGCGAGCGCGCGCCCGATCGCGAGCGCGTGCGCGGGCGTGACGTCGTCGGCGGCGAGGTGGCGGCCGGTGCGCCACGGGTAGGCGCTGATCGCGAGGCCGCGGTGGACGAGGACGTGGCCGCCGGCGGCCGTCGCCAGCGGCGCCGGCGTCGGGACCCCGGCGGCGGCGAGCTCGGCGGCGAGCGCCGACTCCCAGGCGACGACCTCGGGCGGCTTGCCGTCGTTGCAGCGGACGAAGACGCGCCGCCCCCCGCCGACGTCGAAGGCGAAGTTGGAGCTGATCGTGCCCCCGTCGACCGCGGTGAACGCCACCGGCGCGCCGAGCCCGAACCCCTGCGCGATGACGGCCGCGTCGTGCGCGTCGAGCGCCGTGAAGAACGCCACGGGGCGATGGTATCCTCGTCCGGTGACCCCGGAGGCTCGGTCGGCGCTGATCGAACGCCATGTCGGGTTGCCGCGACGCGCCGCCGCGATGATCCACCCGCGCGTGCGCGACCACGTCGAGCTCGACGAGCTGGTCGCGATGGGCAACCTCGGGCTCGCGGAGGCGGCGAGCCGCTTCGATCCGGACCAGGGCGCCGCCTTCTCGACCTTCGCCTGGTACCGGGTGCAGGGGGCGATCATCGACGGGCTGCGGCGGATGAGCCACCTGCCGCGCCGGGTGTGGGCGCAGATCGCGACCCTGCGGGCGGCGGCCGAGTACCTCGAGGCGCAGGCGCAGCGGGCCGAGGTCGCGCGCACGCAGGCCGGCGCCGCGACGACCGCCGACAAGCTCGGCGAGGTGAAGGCCGCGCTCGGCGCGATCCGGACGATGTACGTGGTCGCGCTCGACCAGGTCCCCGACGAGCGGCTGGCCGCCTCCGGGCAGACCGCCGACGTCGAGCTGGGCCGCGCCCGCCAGGCGGCGCGCCTGCGCCACGCGCTCGACCGGCTGCCCGAGCGCGAGCGCGCGCTGGTGCTCGCCCACTACCGCGACGATCAGACGCTGCAGGACGCGGGCGCCGCGCTCGGCCTGTCGAAGTCGTGGGCGAGCCGGCTGCACGCCCGCGCGATCGATCGCCTGCGCGAGCTGCTCGCCGAGGATCAGCCCGGGCCGGGGCCGGCCGGCGGCGCCGACGCCGAGGCCGCCGGGCCCTGATCGCGGGCCGCGCCGCGGGCGGGCGCCGCGAGCGAGCCCTCGCGCTGGTACCGCTCGAACAGGTGGCCCCACGACGTCTGGGCCTTCCACCGCTCGAAGACCGCGCGGTCGCGCAGCGGCCACCGGTAGTAGTCGTGATAGACCTCGCTGCCGAGGACGAAGACGTTCACCAGCGGCGTGTGGAAGAACAGCTTCTGGAACCGCTTGAGCGGGCCGAACCACATGACGTCGCCGACCCGCGACGCGCCGTTGTCGCCGACCGAGAAGCCCCAGCGCTGATCGGCCAGCTCCGGCTCGCCGACGATCTCGATCTCCTGGCGGCGCGCGTGGCCGAGCCCCTGCTCGTCGGCGAGCCGCAGGTACGGCAGGTCCATCGGCTCGAAGCCCATCATCGCGGCGGCGACCGCGTCGATCGCGACCTGGTCCGACGACGCCAGCACGACGTCCTTCACCACCGGCCGCATCGTGCGCGGGCCGGGGCCGTCACCGGCGGTGGTGCCGTCCATGATCGCGAACAGGCCGCCGTGGATCTCGCGCTGGATCGCGAGCAGGTCGACCAGCGTCTCGTGGATCCACGAGTGCGTGTAGTGCCGCTTGGTGTTGAGCAGCCCGCCGAACGCGTTCTTCATCGCGCCGGTCGTGGTCGTGTAGATGTGGCACTTCACCGTCGGCAGGTGGACGATGTTGGTGCCGTGGAAGGCGTCCGGGATCTGGATGCCCTCGGGGAAGATGGTGTCGAGGACCAGCATCTTCGCCTTCGGCCGGTAGACCGACCAGGTCATGTCCTCGGGCTTGAAGTTGTAGCGGACCGGGACGTCGTGGGCCTTGAAGATCGGCAGGTAGCCGTTCAGGTCCTCGCCCTTGAACGCGTCGGTGACGACCGTCTTGTTCTGCACGCAGGTCTGGTCGGCGAAGCCGCGCTCGCGCAGCGCGCGGATCGTGCCCTCGAGCTGCCACGGCGTCGTGTTGGCGCCCGGGAACGGGTAGTGCCAGGAGATGTTGTCCTTGAGGATCGTCGGCGCGCCGGCGGCGAACGCGGAGCGGACGTCGGCGAGGTCGCACAGCCGGCCGATGTCGTCGAGGACGTTGGCGGGCGAGACCTTGAGGACGGCGACCTTCGAGCGGGCCATGGGGCGGCACCGTAGCACCGCCGGGGCGCACGGGCGCCGTGGACGACGCTCAGTTGCCGGCGGCTTCGTCGGCGTGCAGCGCGTACCAGCGGCGCACCGCCTCGGCCTTGGCCGGCTCGATCAGCTCGGCGACCGCGGCGACCTCGTCGGGATCGCCGGTCGGCGCGAAGACCTCCGGCGGGCAGAGCACGAACGCCAGCACGTCGAGCGCGCTCCTCGGGTCGGGCTGGAAGCCGCTCGCGTACACCGTCTCGCTGGCCATGCGGCCACCATCCCCTCCCCGATCCCCGCGCGCAACTTTTCGACTGTCCGGCGAACCGGACGGTGCCCGATCCCAGGACCGATCTCGGTCAGAGCACCACGCCCAGCTCCGCTCGGACGCTCAGAGGGTTGCCAGAATGCCAACCCTCTCGTCGATCGATCGGGCCCGAGGAGGACCTCGGGACCGATCTCCACACAGAACAACCCCGGCCCGAGCTGCGCTCGGGGCCTCAGCCCGCGAGCTTGAAGTCGATGCCCTCGATCGCCATCTCCACCTTGACCATGCGGATGTCCTCGGTGGTGGCGTCCTGCTTGTCGTGCGTCACCGCGAAGATCGTGCAGTCCTTGAAGGTGAACGAGCCGCGCTGCGACCGGGCGTTGTTGTGGAAGTTGAGCGTCGCCGACGGGATCGGCGCGCCGCGCTTGCCGCCCATGGTCGACTTCGTGTGGTGGTCGAGGAACTGCTCGGCGTCGACCTCGGGCAGGTAGAACGCGATGTTCGGCAGCTCGATCTTGCCCGGCACCTTCACGTTCTCGATGCGCGTCGAGACCTGGTGCTCGATGATCTTGCACTTCACGCCGAAGCCGTCGACCTTGTTGACGCGCTTGCAGGCGTTCTCGAAGCCCTGGACGACGAAGGTGAAGTTGCAGGCCGAGACCGACTTCTGCTTCTCCGCCGCGTGGTCGGCCGGCGCCATCTGCGCGCCCGAGCCCTTGGCGTAGGTCATCTTCTCCGGGCTGACCGTCACCACCACGTTCGCCGCGTTCTTGTCGTGCGCGTCGAACTTGGGGAACTGCACCTCGGCGATGAGCCCGTCGGTGAACTCGCGGCGGGCCTTCTCCTTGTACTCGTAGTCGCCCGCGCAGAGCGCGCCGTTGCGGCGCTCGGGCGTGCCCTTGATGCAGAGCTCGATCCACTTCCAGAGCTCGTTGCCCGCGATCAGGCCGCTCGTGATCTTGAACTCCTCGTACTTCGTCCGGCCGAGCTGGCGCCAGGTGTCGCCGCGCTCGCCGTGCTGGTACGTGAGGACGTCAGCCTTGATGCCACCGCCGTCGAGGTTGCGGATCGTCCCCACCTTCGTCCCGTCGATCTCCAGCTGGAAGAATGCGGAGGAGTAGACGTCGGGGAGCGCACTGGTTTCCGGTGCCATGTGGATGGGTCCTCAGTGAGGAGTCTACAACGCGGTCGAGCGGCCGGAGCCGGTCGTACCTTGCCATGATACGGTGATCTGCGTGGATTCCTTCCCCGGCGGCGCGGGACAGGGCCCCGGGGGCAAGGGGGGCACGGCCCCCGTGGATCGCACCGCAAAGGCCAGGAATGCAAGGGGAAAGCGGCCCCAGCCTCACGCCTTCTGGAAGGCGGCGGCGATCGCCCTGTTCCCGCTGTTGCCGGCGATCGGCGCCGCGATCTGGCTCCTGGCGCGGCTCGGGGTGGGCAACCAGCAGGCGCGGATCGTCGAGGTGTTGCGGCTCACGGTCGTGTTCGCGGGCGTCGCGACCGTGGTGACCGGCGGCGGGGTCGGGCGGCTGGCGGCGGAGGCCGGGGTCGACGGCGGCCGGCGGCGCGCGGCGTGGATCGGCGGCCGGACGATGGCGCTGGCGGGGGCGGCGCTGGCGATCCTGGCGGCGATCCCGCAAGGCGAGCTGCCGACGCGCTGGCCGGGCTGGGCCGCGATCATGGCGACCGGCGCGGTGGTCGGCGGCGGCGGCGGCGCGCTGATCGGGCTCCTGGTCGGCGGGCCGCTGCCGACCCTGACCGAGCTCGGCGTGCCGGAGGCGCTGCAGGTCGACCCGATCCGCGCGCTGCGCCGCGCGGGGCAGCGCGTCTCTCGCCGGCGCCGGACCTGACCGAGGCCCAGCCACGAGGGAGCGGGGACTCGAGCGCAGCGAGGAGAGGGCATCCCGCGACCGAGCGACCGTGCGGCCGAGCGCGCGACGCGCGCGTGCCGGGCCCGGGCTGTCTAATGGATGGCCGGGTGGTCCGCGCGGAGGGTCTTGCGCTCGGGCCAGGGGCGAGCCTCGAGGTGGAAGTGATCGTGGTGGGCGTCGTCGTAGTCGGGCGAGAGGACGAGGTAGAAGAGGCCCGACTGGACGAGCTGGCACTGCGCGACCTTGAGGATCGCGCCGGCCTGGGTCGCGGGCTGGCCGAGGCAATCGACGCTGTCGCCGAGGCCCTGCTCGTAGTCGTCGGCGATCGAGAGCAGGCCGACCTGCGGGCCGCTCCAGCGGGGCACGTCGATGGCGAGGCCGTACGAGTGGTTCGACGGCCGGTTGGTGCCGCGCACGTTGCGGCGCGAGTAGGCCGAGGACCAGCGCGCCTGATCGATGCCGAGCGCGGTCAGGTAGCGGCCGGCCTCGGCGAGGGAGACGGCGAGCGAGCAGTCGATCACGAGCGGGTCGCGCGCGGGCGGGACGTAGGTGACGCCGCCGAGCGGGCCGTCGATCTCGACGCCGATCGCGATCCCCTTGCGCGAGGCGGGCTTCCAGGCGACGCCGCGCTCGTCGAGCGCGCGGTGGCAGGCGTCGGCGGCAGGATCGGCGGCGGCGACCGAGGCGGCGACCGAGGCGGCGACCGAGGCGGCGACGGCGACCGCGAGGACCGTGACGACCGCGGCGGCCCGGGCGGGGAGGACGGCGCGCACGCCGCCATGCTAGGCGAGCCGGACCGGCCGCGCGACTTTCACGGCGCCGGCGCGCGCCCGGTCGTCAGGAGGCCGCCTCGTGGAAGGCGCCCATCTTGCGGAACTTCTGGTAGCGGTGCTCGAGCAGCTCGGCGGGCGACATCGCGCACAGCTCGCGCAGGTGGCGCTTGAGCGCGATGCGGATCTTGTTGGCGGTGACCGCGGTGTCGCGGTGCGCGCCGCCGGGCGCCTCGGGGATGATCTCGTCGCAGATGCCGAGCTGGGCGAGGTCGGGCGCGGTCAGCTTGAGCTGGGTCGCCGCCTCGGGGACCTTGGCCGGATCGCGCCAGAGGATCGACGCGCACCCCTCCGGCGAGATCACGGAGTACATCGCGTTCTCGAGCATCAGCACCTTGTCCGCGAGCGCGATCGCGACGGCGCCGCCGGAGCCGCCCTCGCCGATGACG
>DASZXE010000770.1:0-8453 GCA_035546475.1 Kofleriaceae bacterium | reverse complement strand
CGGCCGCCGCGGTCGTCACGGTCGCGGCCCCAGCGGGGGCCACCGTCGCCGCGCTCGTCGCGCTCGCGCCGCTCCGCCTCCTCGCGCTCGCGCCTCGCCGCGTCGGCCGCCGCCTTCTGCGCCGCCTTCTGCGCCGCCACGGCGTCGAGCTTCTCGCCGAGCATCAGCGCCACCAGCTTCTCGCCGTCCGCCTCGGCCACCAGCTTCTTCGCCAGCGCGAGGAATTCCTCCTTCGGCTCGCCCGACACCACGCCACGGAGGGTGTTGAGCGGATCCACCGGCGGCGGCGGGCCCAGCCGCGGCAGCGGCGTCTTCAGCACGCCGTCGAGCACGCTCGCCGGCGGCAGGTCGCGCTCCTCCGGCTGGATCTTGTAGAGGATCTTCAGGTACCAGAACGCGCCCAGCTCGCGCGGCCCGATCAGCGACAGCGCCGTCCCCTTCTTGCCCGCGCGGCCGGTGCGGCCGGTCCGGTGGACGTATACCTCGGCGGATTCCGGGAAGCTGTAGTTGATGACGTGCGACAGGTCGATGATGTCGATGCCGCGCGCCGCCACGTCGGTCGCCACCAGGAACTTCAAGTTCTTGTCGCGCATCCGCTTCATGACGCGCTCGCGGTCGCTCTGCGTCAGGTCGCTCGACAGCGCCTCGGCGTCGAGCCCCTGCTTCTGCAGGAAGCGGGCGACCATGCCGGTCTCGTCGCGCGTGTTGCAGAAGATGATCGCGCTCTCCGGCTTCTCGGCGATCAGGATGCGCAGGAGGTCGCGCGAGCGGGCCACGCCGCTGACGATGTAGTAGGCGTGGTGGATCTCCTCGACGGAGATGTTGCCGGTCGACAGCGCGATGTGCTCCGGCGCCTTCATCTGCCGCTTGGCGTAGCGGCGGACCTCGTCGGGCATCGTCGCCGAGAACAGCATCGTCTGCTTGTCCTTCGGCGTGTACGACGCGATCTTGTCGATGTCCTCGAGGAAGCCCATCGACAGCATCTCGTCGCACTCGTCGAGCACGAAGAAGCGGATCTGCTTGAGGTCGAGGGTGCGGCGGCCGATGTGGTCGAGCACGCGGCCCGGCGTGCCGACGACGACGTGGACGCCGTTCTTGAGCGCGGTGATCTGCTTGCCGATCGGCGCGCCGCCGTAGATGGTCTCGACCACCAGGCCGCTCGGCTTGCCGAGCATGCCCAGCTCGCGCGACACCTGCAGCGCGAGCTCGCGGGTCGGGGTCAGGATGATCGCCTGCGGCGTCCGCCGGGCGAAGTCGATCGAAGAGATGATCGGCAGGCCGAACGCGGTGGTCTTGCCGGTGCCGGTGCGGGCCTGGACCATCAGGTCCTTGCCCGCCATCGCCGGGGCGAAGGTCGCCGCCTGGACCGGCGTCGGGTGGAAGTAGCCCATGTCCTCGAGCGCCGCGTGCAGCTCGCGCGACAGGTCGAGGTCGGTGAAGCGAGACAGGCTGGGCGCGTCGGCCAGGTCGGCGCCCGCGTCGGGGCGGTCGGGGTCGTCGGAGGCGTCGGCGGTGTCGCCGAGCGCGGCCACCTGGGCGGCTACGGCGGCGGTGTCGGGGTCGACGCCTTGCGCGTCGAGATCGGAAGCAGACGGGTTGGACATGGTGCGGACTCGGGAGCCCAGGACGGGCGGATGGTGGTCCGGCGCGCGCGATCGCGACCTGCGGCGCTCCAACGGGAGCCGACGACCGCCACGACGCCGATTGCGCGCCGTCCGTCGCCCTCGCGACGGTGTGGGGTCGTCGCACCGCGGGCGTGGCGACGGACTGGGAGGCTGACCGACGGCACGTGCCGGCGGTCGGGGAGCGAGCAGCTTGCAGGAGCGCCGCTCGCGGTCAGGACGTCGTCGACGGGCTGCCCGGCGTCCGCACACACGGATGCGACACAGGGCGGATCAAGCAGCACGGCGACCAGACAATCCACGATGAACCTGGAACCCGGGGACCATAGAGGTAAGCCGCCCGCGGGTCAAGCCTCACCCCTCCCGCGCCCTCCCGCGCGATCTCGCCCACTTGGCCGACCGGCCGCGACGCCGGCTCGCGGCCCGGGTGGCACGAGCCTTGATGCAACGGGAGTCATGAAGCGGCATCTCCGGCGCTGGGGCGCCGTCTACCTGCTGACGCTCATGTTCCTGGCGAGCTGGACCGGGCAGTTCTTCACCCAGATGGTGGACGCGCGCCACGACGCGGCCGCGCACGGTGAGGCCTTCACGCTCGGCGACTACCTGCCGGCGTTCTTCGCGTCGACGCTCGAGAACTGGCAGTCCGAGTGGCTCGGCCTGGTCATCCAGGGCGCGGTGCTGCTCGGCATGAAGAACCTCATCTTCCGCGCCGAGACCGAGGACCTCGAGCGGATCGAGGCGAAGGTCGACCGGCTGATGGCCACCCAGGGCCTCGATCCGGTGCGGGTCGATCACGAGGTCCGCCAGGCGCAGGCGCACCCGCGCCAGGACGAGCCGGCGTAGCGCGCGCCGCTAGCGGCCGTGCGGCGGACCGGAGGTCGCCATCCCGACCCGCGGGAGGACGAGGCGGACGACGCCGTCGGCATCGGTGCGGCCGACCGCCCGGACCTGGACCGAGCCGGGCGGGGCGGCGCCCATGCCGCTCGCGCAGCCGTTCGCGTCGTCGACGTGCTCGTAGACCGACACCAGCGTGTCGGTGCCCGGGCTGCCGTCGGCGTGCACGACCTGGCCGCGCACGTGGGCGGCCTCGGGCAGCCGCCACTGGTGCACGTCGCCGCCGACCGCGACGTCGGCGTACGTCCACGACGGCGCGCTGTCGGGCGGCGGCTCGACGTGGACGTCGTAGCGCAGGTCGCGGTCGCCGAGATCGGGGTCGACCCAGAGGACGAAGGTGCCGTCCGGCGCGGTGGTCCCCGCCACCGACGGCAGCCCGCGCACGAGCATCCGCTCGCCGCTGTCGAGGTCGCAGCGGATCGTCTGCGCGATCGCCGCCGACACGCTCGCCCCGCCGACGCCGACCCCGTGCTCGTCGAGCACCGTGCCGCGGATCGGCATCCGCCGCTCGAGCGGGATGGCGACCGTCGGCGCGTCGCCGGGCTCGAGCGAGAGCGGCCAGCCGAAGTGGGTCGCCTGCTCGGAGCCGCTCGCCGGCAGCACGTCGATCGCGTAGTCGTTCGTGCGCAGGGCGCCCGCCGGCGGCGCCCAGAGCTGCAGCGCGGCGACGCCGTACTCGTTGGTGGCGGCGATGACCCGGTGGGTCAGGTAGACGTCGGGGGCGAGCTCCTCGTCCATGCGGGCGACGACCCGCGCGCCGTCGATCAGCTCGCTGTCGCCGCCGCCGCTGGTGCCGCTGACGGTCACGCCGACGACGCTCACGTCGCCGACCGGCGGCACCGTCATCACCGGGAGCTGCATGAGCTGCGACGGATCGACGTTGCGGTGGCGAAGGCCGGGCGCGGCGACGTCGGTGCCGGTCGGCGCCGGCGGCGACACGACGACGTCGACCGGCCCGCGATCGATCGGCACCAGCAGCCGGTAGCCGCCGGCGCCGTCGAGGCGCGCGATGTTCGAGACCCGCTCGAAGCCGCCGAGCTCGTCCATCGACGGCGCCTCGGCCCACACCCGCCAGCCGGTCAGGTTGCCGGGCGGCGGCCGCACGACGGTGCCGCTGACCGGCCGCAGGTTGGCGGCGTCGGCGAGCACGAGGTTGATGGTGACGTCGTTGCCGCTCGCCGGATCGACCGCGATGTCGAGGCGGCGCGGCGCCAGCAGCTCGGCCGCCGACGGGCGCCCGGCGGCCAGCGGGACGTCGGACGGCGACACGGTGACCTGGTAGGTGACGACCTCCGTCGGGCGCGGTAGCACGACCTGGTAGTCGCCGCCGGTGGTCGTCGCCTCGAAGACGACGCCCTTCTCGTCGATGCCCGACGCGCGGGTGAACTTGACCGTCGCCGGCACCTCGAACGACTGATCGCAGTCGGTCAGCTCGGCCGGGCAGGGGGCGGTGACCGTCCCCTTGAGCCGCACGGTCGACGCCAGCACCAGGCGCGGCGCGCCGTCGGTGTCGCCGGTCATCCAGCCGCTCGACGAGAACAGCAGCGGCGTGATCTCGGTGCGGCCGGCGGCGTCGGTGTCCGTCGGCGACAGCACCGCGGCGAACCCGCCGGCCGGCGGGTTGCCCCAGCAGACGCCCTCGTCGCAGACCTCGCCGGCGGCCGCGTTGCAGTCGGCGGCGCTCGAGCAGGCCGGCGGCGTCGTCGGCGCGGGCGTGTCGATGCACGCGCCGGCGAGCGCGCCGCCGAGCGCGAGCAGCGCCGCCTTGCTCCCGAGGCCCGCCGCGCTCACGACGAGCCCTCCATGCAGTTCATCTCCCACCACCAGCCCGTCGACAGCCCGGGCGGCGCCACCGAGCGGAACTCCGGCTCGCCGTTGTCGTCGGGCGTGCGGTCGAAGACCTCGAGCTCGAGGATGTGCGGGTTCGAGGCCGGATCGCCGTCGAGGCAGACGGTGTCGATCTCGCAGAGCACGGTGCGCTCCGCGGTCCCCGCCGAGCTCGGCGGCGCCAGGCACTGCGAGCGGCGCGCGGTCGGCGCCGGCAGCCCGTAGTCGACGAAGAACCAGAGCGTGAGCGTGTCGTCGACGTCGTTGTCGGAGACGGTCACCGTCAGGCGGTCGTCGCCGATCGTCACCGAGCGCGGCCCCGGCCGGGTGAACGGGTTTCCGAACTTGTCCGCGACGCTGACGACGATCGGCGGGCTGTTCGGCGCGGTCGCGTCGTCGTTGGCGGGCGCCAGGTCGGGCGGCACCACGCAGCCGGCGGCGCCGAGCAGGAGCGCGCCGATCGGGGCACCGATCCGCGCGAGGCAGCCGCAGTCCGACAGCACGGCCGCGAGGTGATGCAGGAACCGTACCGCCCGGGCGAACCCGAGTCGCCACGCGGTCTTGCGCGTCACTCCCGGCCGGCTCGCGTGGTGTGATCGGGACATCGGTGTCAGCCCCCCGCCGGCTCGCCGACGTCGGGGACCACCTCGCGACCGTCCTCGGCCTCCTTCTCGAGGTGGCGGAAGATCGTGCGCGGGTCGACGCCCAGGTCGCGCGCGGTCTTGGTGCGGTTGCCGTTGTTGAGCGCCAGCACCTCGTTGATGTAGTCGCGCTGGAAGCGCTCCTTCGCGTCGGCGAGGTTCAGGATCTGCGGCAGCACGTCGGCGGTGAGGCCGAGGTCGTCGGGGCCGATCACCGACGACTCGCACAGCACGATCGCCTTCTTGATGCGGTTCTCGAGCTCGCGGATGTTGCCCGGCCAGGTGTGCTTGCGCATCGCCACCGACGCGTTCGGCGAGAAGCCCTTCACCCGCGCGTCGAACTCGCGCGTGTAGCGCGACAGCAGGTAGCGGGCGATGACGACGATGTCGTCGCCGCGCGCGCGCAACGGCGGCAGGTGCAGGTTGACGACGTTGATCCGGTAGTAGAGGTCCTCGCGGAAGCGGCCGGCGACGATCTCCTTCTCGAGCTCGCGGTTGGTCGCGGCGAGGATGCGGATGTCGACCGACTCGGAGCGGGTGTCGCCGACGCGGATGACGACGCGCTCCTGGATCGCGCGCAGGAGCTTCACCTGCAGCTCGAGCGGCATCTCGCCGATCTCGTCCAGGAACAGCGTCCCGCCGTCGGCCGACTGGAACTTGCCCTGCTTGTTGGCGACCGCGCCGGTGAACGCGCCCTTGACGTGGCCGAACAGCTCGCTCTCGAGGAGGTTCTCGGGGATGGCGCCGCAGTTGATGGTGACGAACGGCTTGCCGGTGCGCGGCGAGCGGGTGTGGATCTCGCGGGCGATCAGCTCCTTGCCGGTGCCGGTCTCGCCGGTGATGAGCACGCTGATGTCGGTCGGCGCGATCTTCTCGATCTTGCGGAAGACCTGCTGCATCACCGGCGAGGTGCCGACGATCTCGCCGAAGCGGACCTGCTCGAGCCGCTCGGACAGCCGGCGGTTGTCGACCTTCAGCTCGTTGACGAGCAGCGCGTTGGCGACGATCAGCGACGCCTGCGAGGCGAAGACGGTCAGGACCCGCATCGTCGTCTCGGCGAACAGGTCGACGACCGAGTCGTTGCCGACGTAGATGAGGCCGAGCAGGCGGCCGCGGTCGAGCAGCGGCACGCAGATGACGCTGGTGAGCCGCAGCGCCATCACGCTCTTCGAGCCGGCGAACTCGTCGTCGTGCATCGCGTCGGAGATGATGACCGGCCGCTTCGAGTGGACGACCTTGGCGACGATCGAGTCGGAGAGCTGGCTGATCGCGTCGGAGATGTTCTCGCGCTTGAGGTTGCGGGCGACCTTGATGTCGAGGTCGTCGCCGTCCATGAGGATGAGGAAGCCCTTGTCGGCGCCGGCGATCTCGATGACCGCGTCCATCAGCGTGTCGAGCAGCTCGCCGAGGTCGCGCTGGTGGAAGAGCCGCTGCGAGAAGTCGTACAGCTTCGTGTAGGCGTCGAGGTCGGCGACGGTCTGGGCGGCCTCGGCGTCGGACGGCGCGACCTCGTCGATCAGGCTGAAGCGCAGCTCGCACGAGCCGATGACCAGCTTGTCGTCGTGGCTGAGCTTGTGCTTGCTGCGCCGCTTGCCGTTGACGACGACCTCCGCCTTCCGCTGCAAGGTCGTGATCGTGTAGGTCTGGCCGTCGAAGTGGATCGACGCGTAGGCGTCGCCGATCAGCGGATCGGGCAGCACGACGTCGTTGTCGGGGCCCGACCCGATCGACGTGATCTTCTTGTAGAGGTGGTAGACCGACGGCGGACGGCCGGGGGCGGTGAGGCGGAGGCTCGGCATCAGAACTCCACGGTGAGCGACAGCGCGGCGCCGCCGGGCAAGGGGGACGGCGCGACGAACCAGGAGGTCGGCGCGGGCGCGAGGGTGTGGGGCGGGGGCTGGTCGGCGCCGCCGCTGCCGCCGGCGCCGCCGCCGGTGGGCGACGCGGTCGGGCGCTTGCGGCGGAGGTCGGGCGGCAAGAGCGACTCGTCGGGCCGGCGCTGCGCCGACGGCTGGTAGTTGAGCAGCGAGTCGACGATGCCCCAGGCGACCAGCGCGAGGCAGGCGGTGCCGCTCACGATCTCGTACTGCTGGAGGCGGCGGACGCTGGCGGCCTCGGCGTTGGGCACCGTGCCGGACAGGCCGTAGCTGCCGACCAGGTAGAGCCAGATGCCGGCGGACGTCGCGCCGGTGAGGCCCTCGCCGAGCGCGAACGCGATGCCCTTCTTGCGCTGGCGGTTCTGGAACTGGCCGGCGCCGAACGGGATGTAGTTGATGTAGTAGCTGCGCTTCTCGACGACGACCAGGCTGGCGAGGAGCTGCTGGTAGCGGTCGCGCTCCTCGGCGATCGCGCGGTTCTCGTCCTGCGCGCGGATCCGCTCGGCGTGGACCGCCTTGGTCTCGTCGAAGAACTTGATGGCGCCCTGCGAGAACAGCACCGGATCGAGCTCGAGGTCGCCCTGCTCGTCGAGGGCGAGCTCGAACTCGCTGCGCGCGGTCGCGCGGTCGCCGGTCTCGTACGCGCAGACGCCGAACAGGAGGTGGGCCTCGATGCGGTCCTCGCTGCGGGCGAGGCGCGACGTCGGGTAGAGCAGGTAGTTGAGCAGCGGGATCGCGGTGGCGAAGTCGTTCTCGCGGAAGGCCTGGCGCGCGCGGTCGAGCTGCTGGTCCGGCGTGTCGGCGCACGCGGGCCGGACGTCGATGAGGTCGGCGGCGGCGGCCGCGGCGGCCAGCGCGGCGCCGGCGCCGGCCGCGCCCGCGAGCAGGAGCAGGCGCGCGAGCGTCACGGCGCGCCTCCGCCGGCGCGGTCGGCCGCGCAGTGGACCTCGCGGGTCTCCTTGTACTTCACCGTCACCGACTGGCGATCGATGTCGTTGCCGATGAACTCGACGACGATCGTCTTGTTGTTGACGACCGACTGGCCGAAGTCGATGTTGGTGCCGACGTCGAGGCGGGCCGGCTGGTCGTCGATCCGCACGCCGGTGACCGACGGATCCTGGCAGCGGGCGATGATCGTCGCCGGCAGCTTGTCGAGCGCGATCGCCACCGGATGGGCGGCGTCGTCGGGGCCGATCGTGCGCGTCTCCGGCTGGCAGCAGTCGTCGTCGCGGACCTCGACCTCGGTCAGCGTCGTCACCGGGACGCGCAGGCGGCCGCCGGTCGCGTGCTGGGCCGGGCCGCCGTCGACGTGGACCTCCGAGTCGGGCGGCGAGACGATGAGCACGACGTAGGTCGGGCCGGCCGCGGCGTCGGTGCCGGCGTCGATGCGCGAGGTGACCGGCTCGCGGACGCGCGCGTCGACGTCCGCCTCCTCGGCGTCGATCGGCTCCGGCTCCGGCTCCGCGGCCGCGGCGTCGATCGGCGGCGCCACCCTCGGCGCGGCGTCGACGACCCTCGGCGCGGCGTCGGGCGCCGGCGTCGGCGGCGCATCGACCGCCGCGTCGGCCGGCACGCTCGCCACCAGCTTCGGC
>DASZXE010000769.1:0-5870 GCA_035546475.1 Kofleriaceae bacterium | reverse complement strand
TCCACGAACGGCCCCACCGGCGCCACGACCGTCGCCGCCACCGCGACCTCGTGCTCGATCCACATCTCGACGATCATCTCCTCGTCGACCGGCTCGCCGTCCTCGCCGCGGCCCGCCCGCCGCTGGCCGACCCGCCGCTCGTACTGGAAGACGCGCGTGTCGGGCCGCCCCACCCGCCGGTCCGCGCGCCGCCGATCGCGGGTCAGCGCCTCCTGCAGCGCCGCGACCGTCGCCGGCATCGGGTCGAGCGCCATCGCCTGGCCCGCGCACGAGAAGCACATCGGCAGGAACGCGCCGCGCAGCTCGACCCCGCGCAGCATCCGCCGGCGCCGCTCCGCGCAGACGACGCAGCGCGCGCCGAGCCCGACCGGCCGCGCGTCGACCCACCGCGCGTAGCAGCCCCAGCAGCGGCCGCGCCGCAGCTCGTGGACCCGCGCGCCGCACACATCGCACTCGTGAGGAGGAGCAGCCGCCATCGTGGCGCCGATGGTGGGCGCCCGATCCCCCGCGGGCAACTTTTCGCCCGCACGTCGATGTCGCCTGCCCTCGCCACCGCGACCGAGTACATTGCTCGACGGTCGTGCCCTCGACCAGAGCCCTCATCCATGCCCCGTGGTCGGCCTCGAAGGTCGCGGCCGCGCTGCGCTGTCCGCGCCTCTTCCACTTCAAGTACGTCGAGAAGCTGCCGGAGCCGGAGGTCATGCCGGAGGCGCGCATCGGCAAGGCGATCCACGCCGCCCTCGAGCAGACGCTGCTCGGCCTGCCCGCCGAGGCCGCCGCGCTCGAGGCCCGCACCAAGCTCACCGACGAGCACGAGCAGGCCCGCTTCGACACCCTGACGAGCGGCATCGCCTCGTTCGCCACCCGCATCGCCGAGTTCCGCCGGCGCAAGCGCGTCCAGCGCCAGCTCGTCGAGTACTCGCTCGCCGTCCGCGAGGACCTGACCGCCACCCAGTTCTACGCCGGCGACGCCTACTACCGCGGCGTGCTCGACGCCGCCTACGTCTTCGAGGAGCACAGCCTCGCCGTCGTCGACCACAAGACCGGCGTGCGCTGGCGCGGCCACACGCTGCGGGATCAGCTCGACGGCTACCTGGTGCTCGCGGCCGCCTGGTTCACCAGCGCGCGCCACTTCTGGCTCGGCGTCCACTGGGTCGCCGAGCGCGCCGTCGAGTGGACGCCGCCGGTCGAGGCGGCGGTGGTCGCCGACCGCATGGTGCCCGCGCTCCTCGACAACATCGAGGCCGCCGCGCTCGCCGTCGACGACGGCCCGCGCACCAACACCGGCCCCTGGTGCGACCGCTGCGCCTACCGCGCGGTCTGCCCGGCCAACCACGAGCGCCGCTGGGAGCCGGTCTACTACGACGAGGACGACGACGACTGACCGATCGCCGAGGGGCCGACCGATCGTGCTCAGTTGACGTGCGGCGCCAGCACGCGCGGCTCGTTCTGCGCGACGATCGTGCCGTTCAGCACCGTCGCGAAGCCGGTCCACGCCAGGTACGGCGCCATCAGCGCGGCGGCGCGCCGGTCGACGCGCGCCGCGGCCGCCGCGTACGCCGCGATCGCGGCCAGCAGCACGCCGACCTCGACGAGCGCCCACCGCGGCCGCCGCAGGCCGAAGAACAGCACCGACCACGCGGCGTTGAGGCCGAGCTGCGTGCCCCACAGCGCGAGCGCGCGCGTGCGCTCCGGGCTCGGAGGCGCCCGCCACACGCGCGCGGCCGACCGCGCCATCGCGGCGTAGAGCCCCGTCCACACCGGCCCGAACGCGCCTCTCGGCGGCTGGAAGCTCGGCTTCTTCAGCTCGTCTCGATACCAGCGGCTGTCGACGGAGCGGCGGGTCGCCAGGTTGCCGATCAGCGCGGCCGCACCGGTGATCGCACCGAGCACGGCCGTCGCACGCCAGGATGACGTTGAGCTCATCCACCGGCACGCTGCAACGCACGTGCCCCGCGCCGACCGCGCCGCGCGCCGCCGAACCCGCCTCGCGCCGGTCAGCGACCCGGGCCGCGCCAGCGCAGCACGCGGTGCGGCCACGGCGGCAGGCCATCGGCCCGCTTGCCGGCCGCCGCCCGCGCCGTCAGGAACGCGATGTTCGACAGCATCTTCTGCAGCTCGTCCGGCGCCGGCACCTCGACCGCGCTCACCGCGATCGACGCGTCGTCGGCGAGGAGCGCGCCGTACGTGTGCACCCGCGACGGCGTGAGCACCCACGCCTGGTAGCGAGCCTGCCGCCCTTCCTGCTCCACCTTCTCGAGCTGGAGCAGGAACCTCGCGCCCTCGGTCGGCCGCAGCCGTTCGAGCTCGTCGAGCTGGGTCATGGTCATCGATCTAGCGCTCCGACCGCCGCCCGTCCAGCCAGTGCCCTCGCGTGCCTACCTGTGCCCCCGTCTGCCTACTCGCCCATGTCCTGGGCGAACCGGGCCGTGACGTTCGCCGCGTTGCCCCACTGCGACTTCTTCCACTCCAGGTTGAACGTGCGGAGCAGCCAGAGCGGGTCGAGCACCGCGCGGCCGCCGATCTCGCTGCCCGGCTCGCCGGCGATGTCCTTCATCTCCTCGGGGTCGGCCTGCAGGTCGTACACGCGCAGGTTCGCGCCGCCGCTGATGCGCACCTTCCAGTGATCGAGCCGCGCCCCGTGCGAGTCCTCGTACATCGAGCTGAGTGTCAGCCGCGGGTAGCCGGCGCCCACGCCCTGCGTCAGCGGGATCAGCGACTGCCCCTGCCACTCGGCGTCCTGCTGCACGCCGAGCGCGTCGGCGATCGTCGGCACGATGTCGATGATCTCGGTGCCCTCGGTGTACTTGCCCGGCTTGATCATCGGCGGGTAGTGGATGAGGAGCGGCACGTGGACGAGCATGTCGCGGCTCGAGCCGCCGTGGCCGACGCGGCCGTCCTCCCACTGCTCGTCGCCGTGATCGGCGGTGACGATCAGCATCGTCTGGTCCCAGATGCCGGCGGTCTTGAGCTTCTCGACGAGGTCGCCGAGCACCTGATCCTGGTAGCTGACGTTCGAGTCGTAGAGCGCCTTCACGTGCGTCATCTCGCGCTGCGTGAGGTGCAGCTTGTCGGAGTTCGCGGCGTCCTCGCCGGAGAAGACGTCGGAGAACCGGCCCGAGTAGCCCGGGTCGTACTTCGACAGCCACGGCTCCTTCGCGCGCCACGACACGTGGGTGTCGACGGTGCCGAGGTAGAGGAACCACGGCTCCTTGCGATCGCCGACGAACTTCCAGCCGTGGTCGAGGACGTCCTGCGCCTTCAGCCCCAGCTCCTCGGCGATGTGGTTCGAGAAGACGTCCCACGCCTGGCCGAAGCCCCACCGCTTCGGCTGGATGAAGCCGTTCGCGCTGGCGCCGGCGGTGTACTTGCCGGCCGCCTTCGCCACCTCGTCGACGGTCTTCCACTTGAGATCGAGCTTGGCGTCGGCGGGGATCATCCCGTGCTTGATCGGGTAGAGCGAGCTCCACAGCGACGCGTGCGAGACGCGCGACTCGTTGCCCTGGACGTAGTGGTCCATGAACAGCGCCGAGCTGTCGGCGAGCTTCTCCCAGGTCGGCACCTCGGGGCGCGCGCCCGGCCAGAACGGCCGCACGCGATCGGCGCGCAGCGAGTCCATGATGAACATGACGACGTACTTCGGCGGCTCGCCGCGCTCCGGCTTCGCCTCGTCGCCGGGGACGACCAGCGACGCGCGGGTGAGGCGCGCCTCCGGGCAACCGGCGGCGGTCAGCTCGAGGCGCACCGCCTTGCCGGCGAGCGACGACAGATCGACGGCCGAGTCGGTGCCGACCAGCTTGCCGTCGGCGCCGCCGCCGTCCTCGCTGACCGCCTTGACGTTGACGGTGCACGCGCCGTCGGTGAGATCGGCGGCGAGCCGCGCGTGCTCGGGCACCATCACGTACCAGGCCATGCCGCCGCCCTCGGGCAGGCGCAGCGCCTTGGCCGACGCATCGTAGAAGAGGAGCTGCTCGTCGGAGGTGGTGGTGCCGCCGACCTGGATCCAGGCGATCGACAGCCCGGTGCCGCGCACGAAGAAGAGGAGCTGGTTCTCGCCCTCCTTGAGCTGGCCGGCGGGCGGCGTCAGCTCGACGGTCGACCAGCCGGCGGTGAGCTGGCCGTTCACGTCCTTGTTGTCGTTGACGCGCACGCTGAACGCGCGGGCGTCGGGGCTGTAGGCGCGCACGCGGATGACCGGCGTGCCGGCGAGCTGGTCGGCGGTGAGCGGCACGTCGACGCGCGCCGAGCCGCCGGTCATCTGCGCGACCTTGACGGGGCCCTCGCTCTGGCGGAGCTGCCAGGCGGGCGTCTTGATCTTGCGCATGTTGCCGAAGCGCGTGTACTTCGCGAACTCGGCCGAGCCGCCGACGAGCACGAGGCCGCCGCCGCGGAGCACGTGGCCCGACAGCCGGTTGTCGACGAACGAGTAGACCGGGTGCTCGGCGCCGCGCGACGCGGCCTTGACCGGCGGCTGCGCCGGCTTCGGCACGGTGGCGCCGCCCCCTCCCGCGGCGGCGGTGCCGGCGGTGCTGCCGCCGCCCGCGCTGCCTGACTTCGCCTTGCTCTTGCCGCAGGCGGTGGTGGTGGTGAGCGCGAGCGCGAGCGCGGTCAACGCGCGGAGCTTCGAGGTCATCGGGAAGACCCTATGCATGTCGGTGGGTGGTGACGCAAGTAATGAGCGCGGCACGCCGCAGCGCCCCGGCGCCAACGCGCCGCCAGCGCTCCCTATTGCACACGCGGGCCTCCCCCGCCTCCCCGATCGCCCGCATCCCGGGCCGGACCGCGCTCAGGGGCCGGTGACGCGCCAGCCGTGGCTGTAGATGTCGAAGCGGCGGTCGCGGACGAAGCCGCAGAGCGTGACGTTGAACCGCTCGGCGACATCGATCGCGAGCCGGGTCGGCGCCGACACCGCCGCGACGATCGGCACGCCCGCCAGCACCGCCTTCTCGACGAGCTCCAGGCTCCCGCCGCCTCGGCCGGGTCAGGGCCCGGTGATCCGCCAGCCGTGGCTGTAGATGTTGAAGCGGCGGTCGCGGACGAAGCCGCAGAGCGTGACGTTGAACCGCTCGGCGACATCGATCGCGAGCCGGGTCGGGGCCGACACCGCCGCGACGATCGGCACGCCCGCCAGCACCGCCTTCTCGACGAGCTCGTAGCCGATCCGCCCGGACAGCACGACGATGCTCGTCGACAGCGGCACGCAGCCGGCCGCGAGCGCGGCGCCGATCAGCTTGTCGAGCGCGTTGTGCCGCCCGACGTCCTCGCGCACCAGCACGGCGCGGCCGGCGAGGTCGAACAGCCCCGTCGCGTGGAGGCCGCCGGTCGCCGCGAACTCCGCCTGCCGCTGGCGGAGCGCGCCCGGCAGCGCGGCGACGAGCGACGCCGCGACCTGGTCCTCGGCCGTGATCGGGCGCGCGCGCGGCTCGAGCGCGGCGATCGCGACCCGCCCGCAGGTGCCGCACGCCGCCGTCGCCATGAAGCTGCGCGCGGGCATCGCCTCCGGCGCGACGTCGACGTCGACCCGGTCCGGGCCGAGCTGCCGCATCCCCGCGGTCGCCGCCGCCGGCCCGATCTCCGCGTGCAGCATGCCGCGCACGAGCTCGAGGTCATGCCCCGGCGTGCGCAGCGTGACGGCGACCTCTTGCCCGCGCGCCGTGATCGTCAGGGGCGCCTCGTCGACGACGGCATCGTCGCGCCCCTCGCGCAGTCCGTCGGCGACCGCGACCTTCTCGACGCGCTTGACGATCAAGCCACCACTCTACCCGCGGAACCGCGCCGCGGTCAGGGCCCTCCGTCCGCCCGCCCGCCCGACCTCGCCCACCGCCGCCCTCGCCCCGCCCGCCCGCGCGCACCGCCGCCTCGCCTGCCCG
>DASZXE010000768.1:0-17496 GCA_035546475.1 Kofleriaceae bacterium | reverse complement strand
CGGCGCCGCCCGTCCCCGGCGACGGCGTCTTCGCCCGCTCGTTCGCGGCGCTCACGCTGTCGGCGATCGCCGCCCGCGAGGCCGCGGCGCCGTCGTGGACCGACGCCGAGCTCGCCGCCCAGGTCGAGGCCGCCGCGCGCTACGCCGAGCACGAGGTCGACCTGCGCGGCTACACCGGCGCGACCGGCTGGGCGCACGCCGCCGCCCACACCGCCGACTGGATGAAGGCGCTCGCCCGCCATCCGCGGCTGACCGCGGCCGAGGCCGCCCGGCTCCTCGACGGCGTCGCATCGCTCGTCACCCGCCGCCACGGCGCCCGCTTCAGCCACGGCGAGGACGAGCGGCTGGCGGCGGCGGTGCGCGCGATCGTCCGCCGCGGCCTCGTCAGCGGCGACGCGCTCGACGCGTGGCTCGCCCGCGCCGCCGAGCCGCTCGCCCAGGGCTTCCCCGAGCCGTTCGATCCGGTGCTGTTCGCCGCCCAGCGCAACGCGCGCGATCTGCTGGTGAGCTGCTTCGTCGCGCTCTCCTTCGATCCGTCGCCGGAGGCCGCGGCCGCGCTCGCCCGCCTGCGCGACTTCATGACGTCGCACTGACCGGCGCGGCGGCAGTGCTCGAGTCCGCTGTAGACGATCAAAGACTCGAGATCGTCATTGACCGGTCGGCCGCCGGTGCGCGGCGGCGTGTCGATGGCGGCCTTCCACGCGAGCTCGGTCGCGGGCGGCGGGCACGGGTGCGCCCTCCCCGACGCCGACTGTCGTCCCGGGCGGCGTCCCAGTCAACCGCCGATTCGCCGGCGGCGCCGCGGCGTATGATGCTCCGGTGGCGCCACGCCTCGCGCTCCTCGCCGTGGCCGCCGCCCTTGCCGGGGCCGCGTGCGCGGGCTGCGGCGGCTCACTCGACCCCGGCGGCGCGCCCGCCGACGCCGCGGTCGATGCCGTCGACGCCGCGCCGCCGATCGACGCGCCGTTCGGCTGCCCGTACGAGCCCGATCGCCCGGGCGTCTGCCCCGGCCGCGGCCTCTACGAGCAGGATCTCTCCGTCGAGATCCGCGCCGACTACCCCGACATCCGCTACACGCTCGACGGCAGCGCGCCGACCGCCGACTCGCCGGCGTACGCGGGGCCGATCGCGATCGCCGCCGACCGCGGCGCCGTCACGCTGCGCGCGGTCGCGACCGACGGCGTCCACACGACGCGGATCGCGACGCACACGTACGTCTTCCCGGCGAGCATCGCCGCGCAACCGGCCGCGCCCGACGGCTTCCCGGCCCAGTGGAGCGGCTCGCAGGGCACGATCGCCGCCGACTACGCGATGGACGCGCGCGTCCCCACCGACCCGGCCACCTTCGCCCGGCTGCCGGTCGTCTCGCTCGTCGTCGATCGCGCCGGCCTCTTCGATCCGGCGTCCGGCATCTACGTCAACGCCGCCGACGAGGGCATGGAGTGGGAGCGACCGGCGTCGCTCGAGCTGCTCGGCGCGTGGCAGCTCGACTGCGGCGCGCGCATCCAGGGCGGCTCGTCGACGATGTCGTGGAAGTCGCCGAAGCTCAGCTTCCGCGTCGCCTTCCGCGACGTCTACGAGGGCGACCTCCACGCCGATCTCTTCCCCGGCGGCACGACGCAGTTCGACGACCTCGTCCTCGACGCCCACCTGAACCTCACCTGGATCCACCCGGACGCCACGCAGCGCCTGCGCTCGCAGTACACCCGCGACGCCTACGTCGCCGACCTCGCGCGCGCGGCCGGCTCGCTGGCGCCGCGCTCGCGCTTCGTCCACCTGTTCGTCGACGGCCTCTACTGGGGCGTCTACGATCTCCACGAGCGGGTCGACGAGCACTACGCGGCGTCGTACCTGGGCGGCACCGCCGACGAGTGGGACGTCCTCAAGCACGTCGGCTCCAACGTGGTCGCCGGCGACGGCGTCGCGTGGGGCGAGATGATGACGATCGTCCGCGGCGGCCTCGCCGACGACGGCGCCTACGACGCGCTCGCCGGCTACCTCGACATCGACGACTTCATCACCTACATGCTCGTCAACTTCTGGGCCGGCAACGACGACTGGCCGCAGCACAACTGGTACGCGCTCCGCCACCGCGCCGCCGACGGCCGCTTCCGCTTCCTGCCGTGGGACGCCGAGCACGTCCTCAAGGATCCGTCGACCGATGTCACCGGCGTGTCGTCGCCCGACGGCCCCGGCGAGCTGTGGCAGGCGCTGCTCGCCAGCGCCACGTTCCGCGCGCGGTTCTCGGCGCGGGCCGCGGTGCTGCTGCCGCTGCTCGACGCGTCGCTGCCGATCTACCAGGCGCGCGACGACGAGATCGCGCCCGGGATCCCGTGGGAGTCGGCCCGCTGGGGCGACTACCGCCGGCCCGCCGCGCCGTACGGCGTCACCGAGTGGGACGCGGAGCGCCAGCGCCTCGTCGACACCTGGTTTCCCGCGCGCACCGCGATCGTCCGCGGCCAGCTCGCGGCCCACGGCCTGTGAGGTCGTCCGCGCGCCGGACGCTCGCCGGTTGCGGCGCCGGCCGCATCTGCGGGTAGGCTGGGGCGATGCAGGCGAGCGAGCTGCCGCGCTACCGGGCCTCGGGCCACACGTCGCTCCTGTTCGCGCCGGCGCTGGTCGGCGCGGTCGCGCTCGCGATCGGCCTCGGCTGGGCGTACCAGGCGCTCACCGGCGGCGGCTACGTCTTCCTCGATCTCGTCGAGTACGTGGTGTTCGTCATCGGCGTGGTCGCCGCCGTCGTCGCCGCCGGCCGGCTCGGCAAGAACCGCAACCGGACGCTCGGCGCGGCGACCGGCGTCGCGATCGCCGCCGCCGCGCTCGCCGCCGCGTACTACTTCGACTGGCGCTCGCACGCGCCCGACGCGTCGTTCGGCGACTTCCTCGACCGGCGGGTCGCCGCCGGCTGGGTGCTCGGCAAGCGCAGCGCGGGCCAGGCCGGCACGCTGACCGGCGGCTGGGTCTGGTTCTTCTGGACGCTCGAGGCGCTCGTGCTCGGCGTGCTCGCGATCGCGTTCGGCACCGCGTTCGGGCCGTTCTGCGAGGCGTGCAACCGGTGGATGGACGTCGAGACGGTGCTCCGCCGCGACGGCCTCGACGAGGCGACGGTCGAGCGCGTCCGCCACGCGCAGACGATCGACGGCATCCTCGACCTGCCGCCCGCCGCACCGCGCGGCGGCGCGCGCGGGCCGTACACGCTCGTCTACAAGGCGCACCGCTGCGGGCGCTGCAGCGGCGAGGCGTACGTGACCGTCACCGCCGAGCGGATCATCAAGGTGCGCCGCGAGCCGTTCGGCATGCTCGACAAGCCGACGTCGGAGACGCTGCACGTGCAGGTCGCGGTCCCGGAGGCCCGGCTGCGCGCGTTCGCGGCGCAGGCCGGCGCCGCCTGACCGCCGCCCGAACGCCGCCCGACCGCCGCCCCGGATCAGAGCTCGCCGAGGCGGAAGCGCGGCGCGCCGGTCGCGCGATCGAACGCCTGCAGGTGCCCCCACGACGACAGCACGACGTTCGGCCCGACGACGGCGAGCGACGTCATGACGATCGTCGTCCCCTTCGCCACCCGCACGTCCCACAGCCGCCGGCCGTCGGCGAGCGCGAAGGCGGTCAGGTGCGGCGCGTCGTCGGAGCCGCCCGGCTCGTAGGTCGCGAACACCGCGTCGTCGGAGATCGTCACCAGCTTGTCGTCGGCGCGGCTGTTGAGCGGGTCGGTGGCCGGCACCACCGCCTTCCACCGGAGGCTGCCGTCGTCGGCGCGCGCCGCCAGCATCGGCACCGGGCTGCCCGGCTGGCGGGCGCCGATCGCGATCGTCGGCCCGCCGGCGGCGCGCCGCGCCATCCGCTCGACGCGCATCCCGGGGGCGGCCGGCAGGTTCCACGAGCCGACCGTGACGAGCCCGGGCATGCCGTCGCGCGCGCTCGACGGCAGCGGGTCGCACCGGCCCTCCTCGCGCTCGCCGCCGCCCCCGCCGCGGAGGTGGCCGAGCGGATCGCCGTCGTCGTCGTCGTCGGACCGCGTGCGCAGCGGCGGCGCGTCGGTGCGCGCGCCGTCGGCGAGCGCGACCCGGTGCCAGCGCCGGTCGGCGGTGCCGATGACGATCGCGCTCGCGTCGCCGGCGCACATCGCGTCGACCTTCTCGCCGAGCTGCGCCACCCAGCGCGCCGCGCCGGTCCGCCGATCGAAGCCACGCAGCTCGCCGGTCTGGGTCGCCAGCACGACGACGTCGCCGGCCACCGCGACCACGCCCTGGTAGACCTCCGTGTACGTGCCGAGCTTCGGCGTCTCCCACAGCTTCTTGCCGGTGAGGCCGGAGAACGCGGCCAGGTGCATGCGGTCGCCGTCGAGCACGTAGCGGCTGAAGCCGACCACGTCGTCGGTGCGGTCGCCGTCGACGTCGACCAGCACCGGCACCGTGCCCCACCAGCCCATCCGGTTGCGGTCGGGGCCGAAGACGTGGCCGGCCTTGCCGGCGATGACGACGATCGGCAGCACGATCGCGACGACGACGGCCAGGAGCGGCAGCACGACGAGCGCGCTGACCTTCTGCCTGGCGACCGGCAGCGCGGCGGCGTGCGGGGCCGCCGGCAGCGGCGCCGGCACCTGCCACACGCGGCTGCGCGTCTGCACGCGCGCGGTCGTGCCGCAGTACGAGCAGGTGATCGACGGCGCGTCGGTTCCGGCGTCGAGGCTGGCGCCGCAGTTGGGACAGGTGACGGAGACCGCCCTCACCGGCCGAGCGTACCCGAAGCCGCGGGCGCGCGCGGTCAGGCGAGGTCGAAGCGGTCGAGGTTCATCACCTTCGTCCACGCGCGGACGAAGTCGCGCACGAACTTCTCCTGCGCGTCGCTGCTCGCGTAGACCTCGGCGAGGCCGCGCAGCACGGAGTTCGAGCCGAACACGAGGTCGACGCGGGTGCCCGTCCACCGGCGCGCACCGGTCGCGCGGTCGACGCCCTCGAAGAGATCCGTCCCCTCGCCGGCCGGCCGCCACTCGGTGCGCATGTCGAGCAGGTTCACGAAGAAGTCGTTCGACAGCGTGCCCGGGCGGTCGGTGAGGACGCCGTGCGTGCTGCCGCCGGTGTTGGCGCCGAGCACGCGCAGGCCGCCGAGCAGCACGGTCATCTCCGGCGCCGTCAACGTCAGGAGCTGGGCGCGATCGACCAGCAGCTCCTCCGCCGGTACCGAGTAGCGGTCCTTCGCGTAGTTGCGGAAGCCGTCGACGATCGGCTCGAGCACGGCGAACGACGCCGCGTCGGTCTGCGCGGCGGTCGCGTCGGCGCGGCCCGGCGTGAACGGCACGGTGACCTGGTGGCCGCCGTCGCGCGCCGCCTGCTCGACGGCGGCGCAGCCGGCGAGCACGACGAGATCGGCGAGCGACACCCGCTTGCCGCCAGCCTGCGCGCCGTCGAACTCGGCCTTGATCCGCTCGAGCACCGCGAGCACCTCGGCGAGCGCCGCCGGCTCGTTGACCTCCCAGTCCTTCTGGGGCGCGAGGCGGAGGCGCGCGCCGTTGGCGCCGCCTCGCTTGTCCGACCCGCGGAACGTCGACGCCGACGCCCACGCGGTGCGCACGAGCTGCGGGACGGTCAGGCCGGCCGCGAGCACCTGGCGCTTCAGCGCCGCGACGTCGGCGTCGTCGACGAGCGGGTGATCGACGGCGGGGATCGGGTCCTGCCAGAGCAGCGCCTCGGCCGGCACCTCCGGCCCGAGGTAGCGCGTCCGCGGGCCCATGTCGCGGTGGGTCAGCTTGAACCAGGCGCGCGCGAACGCGTCGGCGAACGCGTCCGGCTCGGCGAGGAAGCGGCGCGCGATCGCCTCGTACGCGGGATCGAAGCGGAGCGCGAGGTCGGTCGTCAGCATGCCGGGCGCGTGCTTCCTCGACGGATCGTGGGCGTCGGGCACGGTGCCGTCGCCGGCGCCGCCCTTCGGCGTCCACTGGTGGGCGCCGGCCGGGCTGGTGGTCAGCTCCCACTCGTACGCGAACAGGTGGCGGAGGAAGTCGTTGCTCCAGCGGGTCGGCGTCGTCGTCCAGGTGACCTCGAGGCCGCTCGTGATCGTGTCGCCGCCGTGGCCCTTGCCGAGCTTGTTCTGCCAGCCGAACCCCTGCGCGACGAGGTCGGCCGCCTCGGGATCGAAGCCGACGTGGTCGCCCGGCTTGCCGGCGCCGTGCGCCTTGCCGAAGGTGTGGCCGCCGGCGATGAGCGCGACGGTCTCCTCGTCGTCCATCGCCATGCGGGCGAACGTCTCGCGGATGTCGCGCGCAGCGGCCACCGGGTCCGGCTTGCCGTTCGGGCCCTCGGGGTTGACGTAGATGAGGCCCATCTGCACGGCCGCCAGCGGCGCCTCGAGCTCGCGGTCGCCGGCGTAGCGCGCGTCGTCGAGCCACTTCTTCTCCGAGCCCCAGTAGACGTCGGTCTCCGGCTCGAAGATGTCCTCGCGGCCCCCGCCGAAGCCGAATGGTTTGAAGCCCATGGATTCCAGCGCGACGTTGCCGGCGAGGATCATCAGGTCCGCCCACGAGATGGCGCGGCCGTACTTCTGCTTGATCGGCCACAGCAGGCGGCGCGCCTTGTCGAGGTTGACGTTGTCCGGCCACGCGTCGAGCGGGGCGAACCGCTGGCTGCCCTTGCCGGCGCCGCCGCGGCCGTCGCCGGTGCGGTAGGTGCCGGCGCTGTGCCACGCCATGCGGATGAACAGCGGGCCGTAGTGGCCGAAGTCGGCCGGCCACCACGGCTGCGAGTCGGTCATGAGCGCGTGCAGGTCGCGCTTGAGCGCGGCGTAGTCGAGCCGCTGGAACTCGGCGCGATAGTCGAAGTCGCCGTCCATCGGACTCGACAGCGGCGAGCGCTGGTGGAGCGTCTCCAGCCGGAGCTGGTTCGGCCACCAGTCACGGTTCCCGGTGCCGCCGCCCGACTGGTGCTTGAAGGGACACTTGCCTTGGCTCATGACGACGACGATACGCGCCTCGCGCGAGCCTCACAGCAAGGCTGCACGAATGACTCGCATAAGCCCCGCCTATGAGCGGGGCCGGCGCAGCTCCGCCGCGCTGACGCCGAGCTCGCGCCGCAGCGCGGCCGCCAGCCGGCCCGCGCTGCCGAACCCGACGCGCGCGGCGACGACCTCGGTCTTGAGGTCGGGATCGATCCGCAGCAGCTCTGCCGCGGCGGCGACCCGCGCGCGCCGCAGCTCGTCGGTGAACGACGTCCCCTGCTCGGTGAGCGAGCGCTGCAGCGAGCGGTCGGACAGCTTCACCGCGGCGGCCACGTGCGCGACGGTGGCGCCGGCGAGATCGCGCGCGAGCGCGGCCCGCACGCGCCCGAGCAAGCTGGCGCCGCCGCGGGCGGCCTCGACGACCCGCTCGATCTCCGCGTGCGCTTCCGCGGCGCCGGGACAGGCGAGGAAGTCGAACGCGGCCGCCGGATCGGCGACGAAGCGGAACGGGTGCCCCGGCTCGAGCAGCGGCAGCGCGCCGGCGAGCAGCAGGCCGCCCATCCCGGCGGGGACGATCACCGCCTGGCGCGCGATCCGCGGCGACCAGCGCGGCAGCCACTCGCGCGCGAGCGTCATGAAGCCCATCAGCGTCTCGGGATCGACCCGCTCGACCGCGCGCAGATCCATGAGGATCGAGCCGGCCGGCGCGAACCCCGGGTGGCGCACGAGGTCCATGAGCGCCATCAGCTCGCGGACGTCGCGCGCGTCGGGGACGCCCCACTGCGCCGCGCCGGCGAGCTCCGGCGACGCGCACCAGAGGACGTAGGTGCGGCCGACCACGTGACGGCCGATCGGCGCCGCCGTGAACTCCGCGGGTTCCGCGCGCTTCACGCCCGGACCTTAGCGTGGCGCGATCCGTACGGCGATCTGGCGCGGGATGATCCGGCGCGCGTGGTACCCGCGGCGCCATGCACCGACCGTTGACCGTCCTGTCCATCCTGCTCCTCTCCTCCTCGGCCTGGGCCGGCGATGCCACCGGGCGCGTGCGCGAGATCAGCGCGCGGATCGACGCGGCCGCGCGGCGGGTCGAGCCGCTGCCGGCCGACGCCGCGGGCACCGAGCAGCTCGCGGCCGAGCTCGCGCGCACCGCAGCGGACGCCAGGGCGGCCCTCACGCCGGACCTGCGGGTGGTCTCGCAGTATCGCGACGTGGCCGACGACGCCGACCACCTCGCGAGGATGGCCGCCGCGCTGCGCCTGGCCTGGCCGTGCGAGGACGGCATCCGCGCCGCCCACGAGCTGGCGGTGCAGGCCCAGCGCCCCGCCGACGACCAGCTCGCGGCGTTGACCGCCGCCTGCAAGGCGTTCACGAGCGCGGCGGCCGGCACGCACCTGGAGCACGCCGCCAACCTGCTCGACGGCGAGCGGCGCGCGCTCGGCAAGGAGCTCGCGGCGGCCGAGCAGCGGAAGCGCGCGGCGGACACCGTCGCCGCGGCGGGCGCAGCGCGCGCCGCCGAGCTGGCGTCGACGGTGATGGGCCGCTTTCCCGACTTCACGGACGCCGATGCGTCGGATCCGGCGAAGATCGCCGAGGCGTTCGCGAAGGCGCCGGCCGAGCTGGTCCACACGATGAAGCTCGGCGGCACCGCGGTCTGCGATCACGGCGAGGGCAAGACGATCACCGCCGCCTGGATCCACAACGGCGAGTCGAGCGGCCTGCAGATGTACGGCGAGCCGTACCGCGACGGCACCGGGGTGCCGGTCCTCGTCTGGTCGCGCCACGGCGGGCGCCTGGTGGTGGTGACGCTCGACGGCCGCCGCCTCGAGGTCGAGGACGCGAAGGAGCTGGTGCAGGGCATCCCGCCGCGTGAGAGCTGGCCGACCGCGCCGCGCGACACCTGCCTGAACGATCAGGCCGTGGACGCGCTCGGGCCGGCGCCCGCCGAGCTGACGAAGGCGCGCGACGAGGCGCAGGCGTGCGCGCACAAGGTCTGGCAGGGTGGCGAGGCCGCCTTCGCGGCCAACGACCGCGCCAACCTGACGGCGAGCACCCGCGCGAACCGCTACTCGGCGCTGCTCGACCGCTACCGCGCCAAGGTCGAGCACACCTGCGAGAAGCAGCGGCGCGCGTACGAGGCCGCGATGCTGGCGGTCATCCGCGCGCACGCGGCGCCGCGCGAGCAGGCGCTCGCGGCGGCGACGGCAGCGCTCGCCGCGAAGTGAGCCCGCGGGCGCCGGCCGCGGCGGGCGGTGGGCCCGCTGCGGTGGGCCCGGTGCGGTGGGCCCGGTGCGGTGGGTGGCGGTCAGGTATGGGTGTCGTGGGTGAGGCCGGCGTCGAGGTCGCCGAGGCCGGCCTGGCCCATGACGAACCACGGCGTGCGCTGGAGGACCTCGTCGAAGTCGCTGTCGACGTCGTCGGGGGCCGCCTCCGACGGCGCGAGCGTCCAGTCGACCGGCACGACGATCTCGACCTGGTACGTGCCGGGCGGCACCGCGCCGAACCCGTAGCGGCCGTCGTCGTCGGTGGCGGTCATGGCGAAGACGACGTCGGCGGCGCCCTGCAGCCGGTGGAGCCGCATGACGACGCCGGCGACGCCGGGCTCGCCGGGCGTCTCGGCGGCGTCGCGATCGATGTCGTTCCACGCGCGGCCGGTGACGCAGCCGTTGTCGATGATGCCGTCGCCGTCGTTGTCGACGCCGTCGCACGCCTCGCCGCAGCCGTTGTCGACGACGCCGTCGCCGTCGTTGTCGAGCCCGTCGCCGCAGATCTCCGCACAGCCGTCGTCGACGACGCCGTCGCAGTCGTTGTCGAGGCCGTCGCCGCACGTCTCCGCCGCCGGCTCGACCTCGCCGCCACACGCGCCCCAGCCGGTGCCCGTCGCGTTGCACACGTGGCTGCCCGCCGCGCAGACGCCGACGCCCTGCGTCCCCGCCGGCCCGTCGTAGCAGGCCTCGACGCTGCCCGGCGCGCAGACACAGCCGTCGTCGACGACGCCGTCGCCGTCATTGTCGAGCCCGTCGCCGCAGATCTCGACGCAGCCATCGTCGACCACGCCATCGCAGTCGTTGTCGAGGCCGTCGCCGCAGGTCTCGGCCGCCGGCTCGACCTCGCCGCCACACGCGCCCCAGCCGGTGCCCGTCGCGTTGCACACGTGACTGCCCGCCGCGCAGACGCCGACGCCCTGCGTGCCCGCCGGCCCGTCGTAGCAGGCCTCGACGGCGCCCGCCGCGCAGACACAGCCGTCGTCGACGACACCGTCGCCATCGTTGTCGAGCCCGTCGCCGCAGATCTCCGGACAGCCATCGTCGACCACGCCGTCGCAGTCGTTGTCGAGGCCGTCGCCACACGTCTCCGGTGCCGGCTCGACCTCGCCGCCACACGCGCCCCAGCCGGTGCCGGTCGCGTTGCACACGTGGCTGCCCGCCGCGCAGACGCCGACGCCCTGCGTCCCCGCCGGCCCGTCGTAGCAGGCCTCGACGCTGCCCGGCGCGCAGACACAGCCGTCGTCGACGACACCGTCGCCGTCATTGTCGAGCCCGTCGCCGCAGATCTCGACGCTCTGCGTGCAGCCCTCGTCGACGAGCCCGTTGCCGTCGTTGTCGATCCCGTCGCCGCAGACCTCGCAGCCGTCGTCGATCACGCCGTCGCAGTCGTTGTCGACGCCGTCGCCGCAGATCTCCGGCGCCGGCGCGCAGAAGATGGCGACCTCGCACGCGCCCAGCGTGTCGCCGTGCGCGAGGTGCTCGCCCAGCGCCGCCGACGACACCGTGATCGTCCTCGGCGCCGACCGTCCGTCGGTCGACCCGTGACAGACCTCCACGCCGTCGGGCGGCTCGTAGCCGAGCGGCCACGTGCTGCAGCCAGCCACCAGGATCACCAACGAGAAGGCAAGACTCCAGCCCAGGCGCACCATGCGCGGCCTCGTCCATCACGAGTTGTCGTTCGACCCGGACCGCCGGGACCATCAGGTCCACCGCGTCGCGCATGCACGCGCTCGCTGCGGGATCGTTGCCGTACCCTGGGAGCGATTCACCTCGACGGCAACCGCAAAGCGACGACGAATCATCGACGATCCTCGCGTCGTCCTCCTCGCAGAAGCGCCACACCGTGCGTCTGCGCCACATGATCCGCCGCGCGCCGGAATACCGCCCACGGCCCCCGCGTTGGTCCCGCCCATGCCGCGACCGCCGCACCCGTCGAAGCTCGCCGTCCGTCCTCCCCGCGCCGCGTGGCTGCCGGCGCTCGCCGCCGCGCTCGCCGCCTGCGGTGGTGCCGGGCCCCGCGCCGGCGCGCACCCGCAGCCTCGCTCGACGATCGATCCGGCCATCCAGCGGATCGCCGGCGAGGAGCTCGACCGCGCCTTCACCGACTTCGCGCCCGAGGCCGGCTGGGTCATCGCGCTCGAGCCGGGCACCGGTGCCATCCGCGCGATCGCCGCGCGCGACGGCACCCCCGCCGACGCCGACCTGCCGCGGACGCGCGCGGTCGTCACCGGCTCGACCCTCAAGCCGCTGACCTACGCGGCCGCCTTCGACGCGGGCGCGATCACCGCCGACCTGTCGCTCGACTGCGCGCCGCGCGCCTACGGCGATCGCACGCTGACCGACGCGTCGACGCACGGCACGCTGACCGTCGCCGCCGGCCTCGAGGTGTCGTCGAACGTCTGCGCCTCGCGCGTGCTCGATCGCATCGGCCTCGCTCGCCTGCTCACGACGCTGCGCGCGCTGCACCTCGGCGACCCGCCCGCGCCGCTGCCCGCGATCGCCGACCCCGCCGGCTACGACGCCGCGATGTTCGCCGCCGGCGAGCTGCACGCCGCGACGCCGCTCCAGCTCGTCGCCGCCTACGGCGCGCTGTTCGCCGACGGCACCTACGCGGCGCCGACCCTCGACGCGGCGGCGGCCCCCGCGCGCGAGCGGGCGCTCTCGCCCGAGGCGGCGCACGCGGTGGTCGCGCTGCTCGAGGGCGTCGTGACCGCGCCCGACGGCACCGGCCACCAGGCGGCCGTCCCCGGCCACCGCGTCGCCGGCAAGACCGGCACGGCGATGCTCGGCCCGGACCGCACGTACGCGAGCTTCGTCGGCCGCGTCCTCGACGGACCCGACCTCGTGATCCTCGTCGGCCTCGTCGCCCCCCGCGACGAAGGCGGCGGCGGCGACACCGCGGCGCCGACCTTCGCCCGCATCGCGACCCGGCTGCTCGCCGCGCCCACCGCCCCCGCCGCTCCCTGATCCGCCCGGCCTGCCGCGTCGCGTGCCGCGCCGCACGCTCGCTCGCGTCGCGGCACACCCCACCGCGTGAACGGACGATCACGATCGTCGCCGCGCGCCCGCCTGCGCCGCGCGCGTCGCCGCCTCCGCGCCCGTGGCACGCGAGGTGAAAAGGTCGCCGCTGCCCGCGCTCGACGGGCAGAAGGACGCGACCCTCATGCGACGCACCAGCCTCCTCTCCTCTTCAATCGCCGCCACCCTCCTCGTCTCGCTCCTCGCCGCCTGCGGCGGTGGCGACGACGCCACGCCGGCGAAGTTCAGCGCGGCGACCGACCTCCAGCGCCAGCGCGCGATCGGCGCCGCCGCCGGCACCGACGCGGCGCTCGCCTTCTTCGTCGGCGCGTTCAGCGTGCAGGCGCCGCCCGAGGCGACCTGCCCGACGGTGACCCACCAGGGCTCGACCGCCACCGCCGTCTTCGACTGCGACAGCGGCGGCCAGCGCATCGACGGGCGCATCGTCGCCGAGAACGTCGGCAACCCCTTCAGCGACAGCGGCCCGGCGTCCGATCCGACCCGCGCGGTCGTCCTCACCTTCGACGGCTACCGCCAGCACGCCGACACCGCCGCCGAGGAGCTCGCGCTCGACGGCACGCTCACGCTGCGCCCCGATCAGGCGATGGTGATCGCGCTCGAGGTCAGCCTCGGCGGCGTCGCCGTCGACACCGACGCGACGCTCACCAGCGACGGCACCCTGTCGCGCGCCGCCGACGGCTCGTCGATCGAGGTCGACGGCCTCGGCCGCGCGACGATCGGCGGCGCCTGGTCGCTGGACACCGACGCGCCGGCCGGCGTCCTCGAGCTCCACGGCGCCGACCTCCTGCGCGCCCGCTTCGCCGACGCCGCCAGCGGCTGCGTCCCCCTCACCATCGACGGCGCCCCCGCCGGCCAGCTCTGCGACAACGACCCCTGAGCTTCAGACGGTGGCGAAGCCGGCGGTGGGGATGTCGAGCGGGGTGCGGTCTTCCTTGCCGATCATCTGGGCCTTCTGCGGCACGGTCGAGACGACGTTGGCGAGGAAGTACTGGGCCGCGTACCGCTTGCCGGCGTAGAAGGCGCGGTCGGCGTGGTCGGCCGGCAACGCCGCCGCCGCCTTGTCGGCGATGACCGCCCCCTCGAGCAGGAGCCAGCCGATCGCCGTCTCCGCCATCATCTCGAGGAAGCGGTTCGCCGCGAGCGGCACCATCTCCATCTTGCCCGCGCCGAACCAGCCGAGGAACCGCATCGCCGTGCCGAGCACCGCCTCGGCCGCCGCGCCCAGGATCGCCGCGCCCTCCTTGAAGATCGGGTGCTCCCTGGTCGACGTCACGCACGCCTGCACGTCCTTGATGAACGCCTGCAGGTTCGCGCCGCCGCGCTGGCCGAGCTTGCGCCCGACGAGGTCCAGCGCCTGGATGTGGTTGGTCCCCTCGTAGATCGAGAAGATCTTCGCGTCGCGCGCCGACTGCTCGAGCGGGTGGTCCTTCAGGTAGCCCGCGCCGCCCATCGTCTGGATCGCGTTCGCGCAGACGGTGAACGCCTGGTCCGAGCCGTACGCCTTCACCAGCGGCACCAGCAGATCGACCTGGCCCTGGTGGTAGTCGGCGGCGGTCTTGTCCGACGCCATCGCCGTCACCTTGTCGAGGTGCAACGTCAGCTTGTAGATGAGCGCGCGGATGCCCTCGACCCGCGCCTTCATGTCGAGCAGCATGCGCCGCACGTCGGGGTGATCGATGATCGCCACGCGCGGGGCGGCGGCGTCCTTCCACTGCTTGATCGACGGGCCCTGCTTGCGCTCCTTCGCGTAGTCGAGCGCGTTCAGGTACGCCGACGACGCGACGGCGACGCCCTGCAGGCCGACGCCGATGCGCGCGAAGTTCATCAGGTGGAACATCTGGGCCATGCCCTTCTGCTCCTCGGTGCCGACCAGCTCGCCGATGCAGTTGTCGTCCTCGCCGAAGTTGAGCACCGCGGTCGCGCTCGCCTTGATGCCCATCTTGTGCTCGATGGAGCCGACCCGGACGTCGTTGCCGGTGCCGTCGAAGCGATCGCGCGGCACGATGAACAACGACAGGCCCTTGGTGCCGGCCGGCGCGTCGTCGGTGCGCGCCAGCACCAGGTGGAGGATGTTCTTCGAGAGGTCCTGATCGCCGCCCGAGATGAAGATCTTGGTGCCCTTGAGCTTGTACTTGCCGCCGCCCATCGGGATCGCGCGCGTCGTCGCGCTGCCGACGTCGGAGCCGGCCTGCGGCTCGGTGAGGCACATCGTGCCGGCGTAGGTGCCGTCGTGCAGCTTCGGGCAGTAGGCCGCGACCTGCTCGGCGGTGCCGAAGTGCTGGACGACGTCGGCGACGCCCTGGGTCAGCGCCGGGTACATGTTGAAGGCGGGGTTGGCGCCCGACATGAACTCCTCGGACGCGATGCTGAGCGTGTACGGCGCGTCGAGGCCGCCGAACTTCTCCGGCACCGACAGCCGCCGCCAGCCGAGCTCGTAGAGCGACTTCCACGCGGCCTTGAAGCCGTCCGGCACCTTCACCTTGCCGTCCTCGAGGCGGCAGCCGACCGCGTCACCGACCGCGTTGAGCGGGCCGATCTGCTCCTTCGCCCACGTGAGCACCTGCTCGAGGACCGCCTCGACCTCCTCCTGGCCCCAGCTCTCGAACGGCGCGCGGCCGAGGAGGTCCTGCAGGCGGAACTGCTCGAAGAGGAGGAAGCGGGCCTCGCGGAGATCGGCCTTGTAGCGATTGATGGGCTGGGACATCGAAGCCTCCGGGGTACTGCGCCCCGCGCGGACGGGGCCTGAGATCCGAATCGACCGAGCGGCCGAATGAATGAACCGTCATTCATTTTATGGCCCCGGTGCCGCGACGCGTCAAGGGTCAACCGTCCGCCGGAGCAGAGGAGCATCGGTGCTAGCTTCAGCCGCGATGGCGAACCCTCCGATCTCCCTCGCAGACAAGGTCGTGATCGTCACCGGCGGCAGCCGCGGCATCGGGCTCGCGATCGCCGGCGCCTGCCTCGACGCCGGGGCGAAGGTCGCGATCGCCTCGCGCAAGCAGGCCGACCTCGACGGCGCGGCGGCGCAGCTCGCCGACCGCGGCGAGGTGGCGGCGTTCGCCTGCCACACGGGCAAGGAAAGCGACGTCGCGGCGCTGTTCGAGCAGACCGTCGCGCGGTTCGGCAAGGTCGACGGCGTCGTCAACAACGCGGCGACGAACCCGTACTTCGGCCCGCTGGTCGACACGCCCGACGCGGCGATCGACAAGACGATCGAGGTGAACCTGAAGGGCTACCTCTACGTCGCGCGCGGGCTCGTGCGGCACGCGCGGGCGCGCGGCGGCGGCGGCGCGATCGTCAACCTGGCGAGCGTCGCCGGCCTGCGCGCGGCGCCGATGCAGGGCATCTACGGCATGACGAAGGCGGCGGTCATCAGCATGACGCAGACGCTGGCGTTCGAGCTGGGCGGCAGCGGCATCCGCGTGAACGCGATCGCGCCCGGGCTCGTCGAGACCAGGTTCGCGTCGGCGATCGTCGGCAACCCGATGCTGCGCGAGCACGTCATCAAGCGGACGCCGCTCGCGCGCCACGCGCAGCCGGGCGAGATCGCCGGCGCCGCGCTGTTCCTGCTGTCGGACGCGGCCTCGTTCACGACCGGGTCGGTGCTGGTCGTCGACGGCGGGCTGACGTCGGTATGAAGCTCGCGATCGCGGCGGTCGCGCTGTGCGCCGCGGCCGCGGGGGTCGCGC
The DNA here is from genome assembly GCA_035546475.1 of Kofleriaceae bacterium. Taxonomy (GTDB): domain Bacteria; phylum Myxococcota_A; class Polyangia; order Haliangiales; family Haliangiaceae; genus UBA2376. The sequence continues at coordinate 1,574 of DASZXE010000768.1, read as the reverse complement.
ACGCGGGGGGCGGCGGGACGATCAGCGGCACCGTGCGATGGAAAGGCGCGGTGCCGGCGCGCGCGCCGCTCGACGAGTCGAGCGCGCCGCAGTGCGCGTCGACGCCGGCCCTGTCGGAGGACCTCCTCGTCGAGAAGGGGCGCGTGCAGGACGTGCTCGTGCGGATCGAGAACGGTAGCGCCGCGGCGGCAGCGGCCGCGCCGCCGACGACACCCGCCGTCATGACCCAGACCGGCTGCATGTACCGGCCGCGCGTGCTCGGCCTCGTCGAGGGCCAGCCGCTCGAGATCCGCAACGCCGACCCGCTGTTCCACAACGTGCGCGCCGACCACGACGGCAAGGTCGCCTGGAACCTCGCGCAGCCGGTCGGCGCGCCGCCGCTCGTGCGCAAGGACCTCGGCCACGCCGGCGACGTGATCGACCTGCACTGCGACGTCCACCCGTGGATGCAGGCGTGGGTCGCGATCCAGGACAGCCCGTACTTCTCGGTCACCGGGGCCGACGGCGCCTTCACGATCGCCGGCGTCCCGCCCGGCACCTACACGCTCGAGGCCTGGCACCCGCGGCTCGGCCTCTCGTCGACGACGATCAGGGTCCGCAAGGGCAAGGTGACCAGGGCCACCTTCACGCTGCACGCGCCCGCCCATCCGTCGCCGCCATGAGCCGAAACGATCGCTGACCCTCCGGGGCCGATCCGATAGATTGCGCCCCCAATGCGCCGTCTCCTGATCCTCGCCGGCCTCGTCGCCGCCGGCGCGACCGCCGCCCACGCCGACACCATCAAGCTGGGCGGCAACGTCATCAACGAGACGTGGACGCCGGCGGGCAGCCCCTACATCCTGCAGGGCGACATCACCGTGCCGGTCGGCTCGACCTTGACGATCATGCCGGGCACGACCGTGCGCGCGGTCAACGGCGACAGCCAGGCCGCCGGCCTCGACGCCGCGCGCGTCGAGCTGACCGTCAAGGGCACGCTCGACGTCGAGGGCACCGCCGCGATGCCGGTGACGTTCAACGGCATGGTCGCCGGCGCCGGCACCTGGTACGGGCTCGTCATCGATCCGCTCGCCGCCGCGGCGACGATGAACAACGTCGCGATCGACGGCGCGACCTACGGCCTGACCTACCAGTCCGCCGGCAACGTGCTCGCGACCACCGGCGTGTCGATCACGAGCGCGAAGACGAACGGCGTGCGCATCACCGCCGGCGCACCGACGCTCGACGGCATCTCGATCGCGACCAGCGGCACGTTCTCGAGCGACGCCGGCTTCTACGTCGGCGGCTCCGCATCGCCGACGCTCAACGGCTGCGTCGTGCGCAACCAGAACGGGTACGGCGTCATGTTCGACGACACCACCGCCGGCAAGACGCTGTCGCTGGTGAACTGCACGATCCACGCGTCGACGTCGTACGGAGTCCTCACCGACGCGGCGGCCGGCACCGTCAACCTGGTCAGCACCATCGTCAGCTCGAGCGGCAACGTCGGCGTCTACCGCAACGATGCGTCGGCGGTGACGGCGACCTACTCGGACCTGTGGAACAACGCCGGCGGCAACGCCAGCCCGGCGGCGATC
>DASZXE010000767.1:0-5981 GCA_035546475.1 Kofleriaceae bacterium | reverse complement strand
GGCGGCGCCGGCGGACGCGCGAGGGGCGGGAAGCCGGCGCCGGGGCCGGCGGGCAGGCGGGTCAGGGCGTTCGCGAGCTGCGAATGGGCCAGCTCGCGCGCGAGGTCGGTCACCTGCGCGATGAAGCGCTCGACGACCTCGTTGATCTCGCGTGACAGATCCATGCGCGCGAATGTACCGGACCGGCCGCCGCGCGAAAACGCGCGCCGTCTGGATCGCGCTCGCGGCCGGGCCGCGCCTCACCGGATCTCGACGGTCACTCCCGAGGAGCGGCCGAAGGTCTCGGGGCTGTACATCTCCTCGGCGCGCGCCGGCGCGGCGAGGAACGTGCCCGGCGTGGTCGCCCGCACCGTGTACGAGAAGCGGTGGCTGCCGGCCGGCAGCTCCATCGTGAACGCCTCGCTGCGGTCGTCGCGCAGGTTGCGATGATCCCAGGCGTCGTCGTCGGGATCGGCGGCCACCCGCCCGGCGGTGGCGAGGGCGGCGTCGATCGTCTCGAAGCCGGCCGGGATCGGATCGACCACGGCGACCCCGTGGCGCTCGGTCGTGTTCAGCGCCTCGACCGTGACCTCGACGCGCGCGCCGAGGCGGATCGCCCAGTGGCCGTCGGCGGTGCGGCGGACGTCCGCCGGATCGTCGACGGCGCGGTAGCTGCGGCGGACGACGAAGCCGGCGTCGAGCGGCGGCAGGTCCGCCTGCAGCGGCGCGTAGGTGATGCCGATCCGGTAGTACATGCGGCCGGGCCCGTCCTTGGCGAGCGCGAGGTCGTGGCCGGAGCCGGGCGCCAGCGCCGGCCAGCCGACGTGCGCCTGCGCGCGCTCCTCGGTGCGGCCGTGGAAGCCGTGCTCGGCGTAGGCGTCGTCGCCGAACCAGAGCCGGCCGACGAAGTCGGGGGTCGCGGTCTCCTCGACGTCGAGGTAGCGGCGCAGCGCGGTCACCGCCGCCAGGTTCTCCTGCGTCGACACCCAGCGGCCGCGCCGCCGGCCCTCGAGCAGGCCGCGCGCGAGCTTGGTGACGAGCGGGTGGGCGGGCGCCTCGCGCAGGAGCGCCTCGAGCGCGAGCGCGTCCGTCCGGTTCTCGGACACGAGCAGCGTGCGCTCCGCCGGCGTGAAGTCGACCGTGACGGTCGCGGCCGACGCGGTCTCGTGCGTCGCCGACACGATCGCGGCCAGCAGCTCGGCGCGCATCGCCTTCGCGCGGGGGTCGCCGCCGACCAGCGCGAGCAGCCGGGCGCGGGCGTCCATCGGGTAGACCGCGAGCGCGGTCGCCGCCGCGTGCAGCCGCTGCGCGCGCGCCACCTCGTCGGCGCCGGTGGCCGCCAGCGCCGACAGCGCGGTGGCGGCGAGGCTCACCCGGTACGGCAGGTTCGCGAGCGCGCGGTCGGCGACCGGTCGCGCCGCCTCGCGTACGACGCCGTCGACGAGCGCCGTCGCCTGCCGGTCGACGTAGCGGCGCCCCTTCGCGATCGTCGCCGCCGGGCCGTGATCGGCGACCAGCGCGCGCAGCACCTGCATCGACACGAACGGATCGGCCGGCAGGCCGGGCCAGTAGCCCCAGCTCCCGTCGGCGAGCTGGTCTCGGGCGAGCACCCGGACGTCGTCGGCGACCGTGGCGTCGACCTCGGCGCGCGGCGGCCGGCCCGCCAGCGCGAACGCGTCGAGGACGTCGCGCAGCGCCTCGGTCACCAGCATGCGGGCCGACCGCTGCTCGGCGCACTCGTACGGGTACGCGTACAGGTACCAGTACGCGTCGGCGAGGCCCTGGAGCTGCGTCGACGACAGCTCGACGTCGACGCCGCCGACGTCCGGCGCGATCGACGCCGGGACCTCGAGCCGCTCGAACGCGGGCGGGCCGTCGACGGTGCCGTAGGTCGCGTACGCCTCGGTCGTCGCCGGCGCGTAGACCGGCAGCGTCACCTGCGACGCATCGGTCGCGGCGCCGCTCACCGCGATCGTCTGGATCACCGCCCGGCCGCGCGCGGCGGCGGCGAAGTCGAAGCGGACCTCGGTCCGCTGGCCGCCGCCGACGGTGACGCGGCGCCCGCTCGGCCCGCCGGCGGTCAGGTTGGCCGCGCGGACGGCGACGTCGATCGTGCGCGGCGCGCGGTCGAGGTTCTGCACGACGACCGGCAGCGAGAAGCGATCGCCCTGGGTGAGGAAGCGGGGCGCCACCGCGCGGGCGTTCAGCTTGCGCTGGGTGACGACGGTCCCCTCGGCCTTGCCGAACCAGCGGGTGTCGGCGGTCGCGAGCGCGACGATGCGGAAGCGGGTGAGGCTGTCGGGCATCGTGACGGTCAGGCGCACCTTGCCGTCGCGATCGGTGTGCAAGGTCGGCGAGAAGACCGCGGTCGCGCGGAAGTCCTTGCGCGCGGTGACGACGCTGGCGCCGACGCCGGCGCCGTGGCCGATCGTGCCGTAGCGGCCGGTGCCGATGCCGTAGCCGGCGCCGGCGCCGCCGCCGCCGCGGAGCGCGCCGGCCCGGCCCTCGGCGTCGAGCGAGTAGCGATCGACCCCGGGCTGCTCGGCGACGGCGCTGCCGGCGTCCTGCACCAGCGGCAAGGTCGTCGCGAGCGTCGTGCCGCCGTCGACCTGCTGGTAGAAGCCCGGCAGCGGGTCGGCGTGGGTGCCGGCGGTCAGCGCGAGGATCGCCTCGTCGACGACCATCAGCGCGACCTCCGCGTTCGCGACCGGCCGGTCGTCGTGGCGGACCTCGACCTCGAACGTCGCCGGCGCGCCCGGCTCGACGAGCGGCTCGGTCGCGCGCGTCCGCATCGTCAGCCGCGCGCCGTCGAGGTCGACCGGCAGCACGACCTCGGTCGAGTCGTGGTCCGGCAGCGGGCCGCGGTCGGCGGCGTGCGTCCGCTCGCGCGCGCTCCAGCGATCGACGACGACGTGGACGTCGGGCACGTACGCGGCGGCGATCGGCAGGTCGACCCGCGTCGACGGCTCGGTCAGCTCGAGCCGCCGCAGCTCGACGACGCCGCGGCGCGCGACGGTGACGATCGCCACCGCCGGCAGCACCGACGACCGCAGCGCCAGGTGGGCGACGTCGCCGGGCCGGTAGCTCGCGCGATCCGGCGTGAGCGCGAGCGACGGCCCCTGCGCGGGCGGCGACCACCACGGGATCCGGTACGCGGTCGCGTTCTCGCGGCCGCGGGCGTCGTGGAGGCGCGCCACCGCCGTGTAGACCAGGTCGGCGCGGGCCGGGCTCCACGTCCACGACACCGGCGCGGCGCCGCTGGTGACCGTGCGGCGCTGGGTGTCGACGACCTGGGCGTCGTCACGGAACAGCTCCGAGGCGAGGACGCCCTCGAGCGTGATGTCGACGGCGACGCCCGCCACCGGATCGCCGTCGACGTCGGTGACGATCGCCTGCAACGTCGACGCGTCGCCGGGGCTCACCCGCAGGCCGACGTAGTCGCTCGCCGGGTGGACGAGGATCGGCCGCGAGCTGGCGCGGACCGCCATCCGGTCGACGTCGGTGACGGTGGCGTCGACGTCGAGGATCGCCGGGCGGCCGAGCGGCAGCGCCGGGACGCCGAGGGTGAGCCCCGCCGCCGACGCCCCGTCGAGCGCGCCGTCGGCGCCCGCGGTCACCGGCGGCGGCTGCTCCTGGTAGTAGAGGTCGCCCGCGCTGCGCGGCTGGACCGGCGCGAAGCCGAAGCCGTCCCAGCCGGGCGGCCGGTAGGTGGTCGCGGTCAGGGTCGCGTCCCAGCGGACCGCGGCGCCGGTGAGCCCGCCGCCCGCGTAGTAGCCGGCGGTGGCGGACAGCTCGAGCGCGTCGCCGGCGTAGAGCGGCGTGGCGCCGCGGTGGGTGACGTCGTCGTCGAGCGCGACCGCGAACGGCGGCGGGCGGAACTCCTCGAGCCGGATCCAGTGCTGGTAGCGCTGGCCGCGGGTCGTCAGCTCGATCGCCGCCTGGCCGAGGTTGGCGTTGCCCGGCAGCGTGAACGTGGCGTCGAAGCCGCCCTGGTCGCTGAAGCGCGCCACGCCGGCGGCGAGCCGGGTGCCGCGGCTGTCGGTGACCGTGTACGCGACGGTGTCGCTCGCGCCCGGCAGGTCGAGGTCCGGGTTCGAGCCGGTCGTCGTCCACCGGACCCAGCCCTTCAGGTGGACGTCCTCGCCCGGCTTGTAGAGGAAGCGGTCGTCGGTGACGTACCAGCGCGCGTCGGCCTTGCGGATGGCGCGCTGGTAGTCGCCGTCCATCACCGCGAACGTCGCGTCGTCGCCGCTCGCGACCTCGAGGAGCGCCGAGCGCGAGCGCGCGCGAGAGTCGGCGGAGGCGGCGCGGGCGCCCGCGTCGTCGGCGACGGCCGGCAGGTCGAACGCGACCTGGCCCTCGGCGTCGGTGGCGCCCGACGACGTGGCGGCCGCCGGGCCGTCGACGACGATCGACGCGGCGGCGTTCGCGACCGGCGCGAGGAAGCGGCCGGGCGCGAGGTCCTGCACCCAGCCGTGGAGCTGCTCGCCGTCGAGGCGCGCCGACACGCCGAGGTGGGTGACCTGGATCCAGGCGTGCGCGGCGCCGAGGACGTCGTCCTTCGGCGTGCCCGGCGTCGGCGCGAACGTCGCGACCGCGACCACGTGGCCGAGCCCGGACGCCGACAGCGCCGGGCGCAGGTCGCCGCGCAGGCGGGCGCCGGCGCGCGGCCCGACCGGATACGTCTCGTCGACGACGCGGCGGCCGGGCGGCGTCGCGCGGGCGCCCGACTCGAACGCCTCGTACGCGAAGTAGTCGGCCGGCGCGACCTGGTAGAGCTCGACGTGGACCGACGCCACCGCCTCGGCGTCGACGAGCCACTGCGGGACGGTGAAGCGCGGGTCGAGGACGACGAGGCCGGTCGGCGCGCTGGCGTACGGCCAGAGCTGCTCGGGGCCGGCCGTGAACGGCCAGCGCCGCGCGCCGGTGAGCGGCTGATCGTAGATGTCGCGGAGGGCGCCGCCGATCGCGACGGTGTGGCCGCGGCCGGCGCCCGGCGGGGTCCACAGGTAGACGCCGTCGTACGACGGGCTGTTGTCGGCGAACGGCTCGCCGTCGAGCTGCACGAGCGCCGAGCGATACGCGTGCTCGTCGAGCGGGTTGGAGAAGCGCACCTCGAGGCCGCCGCTGGACGGGCAGCGGATCGCGACGCGCTGCGGGCTCTCGCGGCGGCCGCACTCGAGGCCGCGGACGGTGAACGGGGCGGCGACTGCGAACGAGACGGCCGAGGCGGCGGTGGTCGGGCGCGGCCCCTCGAGCGACGGCGCGCCGGCGGCGAGCACGACGCGCGGCTCGCTGCCGGCCGGCCAGGCGGTGACCGGCGCGATCAGCACGTGATCGTCGGCGAGCGCGGCGGACGCGTCCTGCAGCTCGGCGGCGAGGCTCGGGTTGCGGCGCCAGGTCGCCATCGCCTCGTCGGCGGTGACGACGCGGAAGGGCAGGGTGGCGCGGCCGTGCTGCACGCGCAGGAAGCGCGCGATCGCGGCGGGGTCGACGCGCTGGTCGAAGGTGACCTCGATCGCCGAGTCGGGGCGCAGCACGCCGCGCGGGAAGGTCGACGCGATCATCGGCGACGCGGTCGTGAAGGTCGCGGTCGTCGCGTCGGCGAGCGTGGCGCCCGACAGCGCGCGGGTGCCGGCGGCGACGGTGACGGTGAAGGCGGTCGCCTGCGGCAGGCGCGGCGCCGACGGGGTGAAGACCGCGACGCGGGTGTCGAGCCAGCGCCACGCGCCGGCGATCGCGGGCGTGATCGTCGCCGGTGGCGTCGCCGCGGGCCCGACGGCGGCGACCGCGACCATCGGCTCGGCGAAGCGCACGCGGATCTCCGACTCGGCGCGGACGTCGCCCTGCGGCGACAGCTCGGGCCGGGCGAGCGCGCCGGCGGTGGCGCGCGCCGGCCGAGGGGCGATCGGCGCGTCGGGGACGACCTTGCCGCCGGGGCCGGGCAGGGCGATCGGGACGATCGTGCCGGGTGCGGGCGGCATCGCCGACGGCGCGCGCAT
>DASZXE010000766.1:0-1577 GCA_035546475.1 Kofleriaceae bacterium | reverse complement strand
CGGCTCGGCCGCGGGCTCGGCCGCGGGCTCCGGCTCCGGCTCGGGCGCCGCCACCCGCCACGGCCCGCCGTCGCCGGCCGTCTGGGTCCTCCGCGACGGCGCCCCGGTCCGCGTCCCGGTCGAGACCGGCCTCTCCGACGGCAACGAGACCGCCATCACCGGCGGCGAGCTCCACGAGGGCGACCTCGTCATCACCGGCGACTCGTCGCAGTCGTCGACGGGTGGCGCGGCCGGCGCCGCCGGCGGCGCGCGGGGCGGCGGCCGCCGTCCGCCCTCGCTCTTCTAGCCCGCCGCCTTCATGACCTCCGACGACTCCCACGAGGAAACGACCATGCCCGCCACCGCCACCGCAGTCCGCCAGGCCCCCGTCGCCGAGCCCTCGCTCGCCGAGCCGGTGATGGAGGTCCGCGGCCTCACCAAGACGTACGGCGCCGGCGAGACCGCGGTCTACGCGCTCCGCGGCGTCGACCTGACCATCCACCGCGGCGAGTTCGTCGCCATCATGGGCCCGTCGGGCTCCGGCAAGTCGACGCTCATGAACGTGCTCGGCTGCCTCGACTCGCCGACCGGCGGCGTCTACGAGCTGGCCGGCGAGGACGTCGCCGGGCTGTCGCGCGACCGGCTCGCCGAGGTCCGCAACCGCACGCTCGGCTTCGTCTTCCAGAACTACAGCCTCCTGCCGCGCACGAGCGCGCTCGAGAACGTCGAGCTGCCGCTCATGTACGCGGGCGTCCACCGCCGCGAGCTGCGGGCGCGCGCGATCGCCGCGCTCGAGCGCGTCGGCCTCGGCAAGCGGCTCGACCACCGCCCGAACCAGCTCTCGGGCGGCCAGCAGCAGCGCGTCGCGATCGCCCGCGCGCTGGTCAACCGGCCCGCGGTCATCCTCGCCGACGAGGCGACCGGCAACCTCGACACCCGCACCAGCCTCGAGATCATCGCGCTGTTCCAGGAGCTGGCCGGCCTCGGCGCGCCGGCCGCGCGCGCCGACGACGAGCCGGCCAGCGAGTACGACGTCGACGCCGCCGCCCGCGCCGGCGGCGCCGGTATGACGATCGTGTTCGTCACCCACGAGCCCGACGTCGCCCAGTTCTGCTCGCGCGTGGTCGTCGTCCGCGACGGCCGCATCGTCTCCGACAAGCAGCAGGCGCCGCAGTCGGCCGCCCAGGCGCTCGCCGAGCTGCCGCCGGAGCTCCCCCCCGACAGCATCCCCGACACCGCGGCCCCGGCCGCCGGGACGGCGTCATCATGAGCATCTTCCGCACCCTCATCGTGGCCTTCACCGCGCTCGCGCGGACCAAGACCCGCTCCATCCTCACCATGCTCGGCGTCATCATCGGCGTCGGCGCGGTGATCGCCATGGTCTCGGTCGGCGAGGGCGCCAAGCAGCGCGTCGCCGCGCAGTTCGAGTCGATGGGCACCAGCACCGTCATCGTCAGCGGCGGCTCGTCGCAGGCGGGCGGCGCGCGCGGCGGCGCCGGCTCGCGCCTCACCCTCACCTGGGACGACCTCGCCGCGATCCAGGCGCTGCCCGAGGTCGCCGCCGCCGCGCCGCAGCTCCGCGGCAGCGCGCAGGTGGT
>DASZXE010000765.1:0-28176 GCA_035546475.1 Kofleriaceae bacterium | reverse complement strand
CCGCGCGGTCGTGGCGGCGCACGCCGCGCACTGGCGCCGCGCCGAGACCCGGCGGCCGCAGGTCGGCGCGGCGGGGCAGGCGGTCGCCGTCGAGCTGGCGCGCCGCTACCTGCCGTACCGCGCGTACCCGGGCAAGGCGGTGCGGCTGCTCGAGGAGCTGCGCGCGGCCCACGAGGGCGCCGTCGACGACCGCGGCGTCGGCGTCGAGCTCGGGCCCGAGCAGGTCTACGACGGCTTCGCGGCGCAGACCTGCGTGCCGACGTTCCTCCTGCGCGACGACCAGCCGCTGTCGGTCGACGAGCTGGTCGCCCGCCTCGGCCGCCGCATGATCGGCCAGCCGCAGGCGGTGCGGCGGGTCGCCGAGACGCTGTGCACGGTGAAGGCGCAGCTCCAGCCGCCCGACAAGCCGCTGGCGACCTTCCTGTTCGTCGGGCCGACCGGCGTCGGCAAGACCGAGCTGGCCCGCAGCCTCGCCCACCTGCTGTTCGGCAAGGAGGACCGGCTCGTCCGCTTCGACATGAGCGAGTACGCCGACGCGTGGGCGGCGGAGCGGCTCGTCCGGGGTTCGGACAGCGGCGACGGCCTGCTGACCGCGCGCATCCGCGAGCAGCCGTTCTCGGTCGTGCTGCTCGACGAGATCGAGAAGGCGCACCCGGCGGTCCACGACCTGCTCTTGCAGGTGGCGGGCGAGGGCCGGCTCACCGACGCCCGCGGGCGGACGAGCTGGTTCCACAACGCGATCATCATCCTCACGTCGAACCTCGGCGCGCACCACGGCGGCACCGCGATCGGCCTGCGCGCCGCGAGCCCGAGCGGCCGCGACGCCGAGCTGGCGCGCTACCGGGCCGCGGTCGCCGGCGCGTTCCGCCCCGAGATGCAGAACCGCTTCGACGCGGTGATCGCGTTCCACGGGCTCGATCGCGACGAGGTGGCGGCGGTCGCCCGCCTGCAGCTCGAGCGGCTCGCCGACCGCCGCGGGCTCGTGCAGGCGCAGGTCGGGCTCGACGTCAGCGAGGCGGCGCTGGCGGCGCTGGCCGCCGGCGGGACGTCGGCGGTCTACGGCGTGCGCGCGCTGCGCCGGCACCTCGACGAGCAGGTCGTGCGGCCGGCGGCGCGGCTGCTCGCCCGCGCGGGAGCCGACGCCCACGGCGGCGTGATCGCGGTGCGGGTCGCCGGCGAGCCGCTCGGCCTCGAGCTGCCGGCCGGCGCCCACCTGGCGACGGTGACCGGCGCGGCTCCCGCGAGCGGCGGCGCCGACGACGACGTCCCCGCGATCGCCGTCGGCCTCTGGCGGCGTGGCGGCGGCAGCGTGCGCCGCCGCGCGCAGGGCCCGGCCCGGCTGTCGATGCTGCGCCGCGACGCCGACGTCTGGATGCACCGCGACCTGGTCGGCGAGGCCCGCGAGCAGCGCACCTGGCTGCGCGCGCAGCTCGCCCACGGCGACGCGCAGGGCGCGCGCGGCAAGGCGGGCAAGAAGAAGCGCGACGCGCTGTCGATCGAGCAGCGCCAGCAGATGGCGACCGAGCTGCACCGGATCGACGGCGCGCTCACCGCCGCGCAGGCCGCGCTCGACGAGATCGGCGCCGCCGAGGAGCTGGCGATCGAGGCCGCGCTCGCCGGCCAGGACCAGGCCGAGCTGACCGCGATGGCCGACGAGTTGCGCGGCCGCTTCGAGACCGCGATGTTCCGCGTCGCGGTCGCCCGCCTCGAGCACCGCGACGAGATCATGCTGATGCTGTCGGCGCCCGAGGTCGCGACGCCGCTGGTCCGCTGGGTGCGCGGGCTCGTCGACGTGCTGGCGGTCCGCCGGTGGACGCTGCTCGCCCACGCGATGGCCGCGCGCGATCAGGCCGGCGCGTGGCCGACCTGTCCCTCCTGGGGCCCGCCGCGCAGCGTCGCCTGGCTCGAGCAGCAGCTCGACGGCGACGGCCCGCGCAACCTGCTCGTGCGCGTGAGCGGGCCGGACGCCGCGCTCCACCTCGGCCTCGAGGTCGGCGCCCACCGCTTCGTCGGCCTCGCCAAGGCCGACCCGTGCCACCTCGTCGTGCGCGTGCTCGCCCGCGCGCTCGACCTCGACGACGCCGACTGGACGCGGCTGTCGACGATCGCGACGCCGGCCCTGCCGCCGCGCGGCGAGGTCGAGCGGGTCTACCCGGCCGCCGATCACCTCACGCTCGGCGGCGCGCGCGTCGACGTCCCGTTCGCCGAGCAGTTCGTCCGCTATCCCGAGCTCGGCCTCGCCATCATCGCCCGCGCGCTCGCCGCCGGCCGCAGCGTCGCCGAGCTGTACGGCAGCGAGCTGGAGAGCCTGCTCGCCGCCGAGGCGGTCGCCAAGGAGCGCGACGGCGCCGCCGCCGAGGAGGATTCGTGAAGCGAGCCCGTGGCCGTGGAGGCGCCGCCGGCGTTCTTCGCCGGCGCGCCGGTCGACCGAGGGCGTGCAACCGGCGACGGTTCGCGCCCGCCGAGGAGGACGCGTGAGCCGCCACGGCTTCTCGGTCGCCGTCTACGAGCGCCGCCTCGAGGGCCGGCTGACCTGGTGGCCGCTCGCGGCCGCGCTCGGCGGCGGCCCGCTGACCGGCAAGAGCGAGCTGCGCCTGCGCGAGGAGCTGACCCGCCGCCTGCGCCAGGTCGTCCGCCGGCTCGAGCCCGCCGAGCAGGAGCTGCTCGAGGCGGTGCCCGGCATGCGCATCCACCACGTCAGCCTCGACGTCGCGCTCGGGGCGCGCGGCGTGCGCGCCGGCGGCCGCTTCCCGTTCGTCTGCGAGCCGCGCTGGTTCGACGACGATCACCAGCGGCTGTGCGTCTACCACCCGGCCGCCCCCGACGACTGGTTCGACGCCCGCGACACCGCCGACGTCGAGGCGCTGGCGACCCACTTCGTCCGCAAGGCGTGGCGCGCGCTCGACCAGGAGGCGATCGACGGCCGCAAGGCGGAGGGCAAGGACCGGGTGATCGTCCTCGAGCTGTCGGCGGAGCCGCGCACGCTGCTCGACCAGGTGCGCGATCAGGCGAAGACCCGGCAGAAGGCCGGCGCGGCCCGCGGCGCGCGCCACACGCTCGCCCAGCTCGGCGTCGACCAGACCGCCCGCGCCATCGAGGGCACCCTGCCGGTCGGCGTGCCGCGTCCGGCGTTGCGCGCGCAGCTCGACCGCCTGCTCGGCGGCGCCGAGCCGCGCTCGACGGTGCTGGTCGGTCGTCCGGGTTCCGGACGCTCGACCGCGCTCGCCCGCTGGGTCGCCGACCGGCTCGAGGCCGACGGCTGGTCGCTCCACCGCAGCCTCGATCGCGTGCACCGGGTGTGGCGGCTGTCGGGCCGCCGGCTGATCGCCGGCATGCAGTACTTCGGCGACTGGGAGGAGCGCTGCCTCGACCTCGCCACCGAGGCGGCGCGCACCCGCGCGATCCTCTGGTTCGACGACCTCCACCTGTTCGGGCGGCTCGGCGTCAGCCGGCAGTCGGAGCGATCGTTCGCCGACTTCTTCCGCGGCCCCGTCCAGCGCGGCGAGCTGGTGATCGCGGCGACGACGACGCCCGAGCAGCTCGCCCGCCTCGAGGCCGACGCCCCGGCGTTCGTCGACCTGTTCGCGCGGGTGCCGGTGCCGGCGACGACCGCGGCCGAGACCGCCGGGCTCTTGCTCGCCGAGGTCCGCCGCCTCGAGCGCGAGCTGCCGGTCGAGCTGCACCCGTTCGCGCCGCGCACGGTGATGGAGCTGGCCGCCAGCCTGTTCCCGTGGACGTCGATGCCGGGCGCCGCGGTCGACCTCCTCCAGCGGGTCGTGCGCGACCGCGTGCCGCCGCGCAGCGAGGCCGCCCCGGCCGGCGCCACGCGCGTCGAGGTCGGCCCCAGGGACGTCATCGCCTCGGTCGCGCGGGTCACCGGCCTGCCGCCCCACCTGCTCACGCTCGACGAGCCGCTCGAGCCGGCGCGGGTCGCCGGCCACTTCGCGCGCCGCGTGATCGGCCAGGACGAGGCGGTGCAGGTCGCCGCCGACGTCGTCCTCGCGGTGCGCGCCGGCCTCACCGATCCGGCCCGCCCGCTCGGCGTCTACCTGTTCACCGGGCCGACCGGCACCGGCAAGACCGAGCTGGCGACCGCGCTCGCCGAGTACCTGTACGGCGACGCGCGCCGGCTCCTCCGCCTCGACATGAGCGAGCTGTCGGGCCCCGACGCGGTCGCGCGGCTGGTCGGCGATCGCTGGAGCCCCGAGGGCCTGCTCACCGAGCGGATCCGCGAGCAGCCGTTCTCGCTCGTGCTGCTCGACGAGATCGAGAAGGCGCACCCGGCGGTGCTCGGCCTCCTGCTCCAGCTCTTCGACGAGGGCCGGCTCACCGATGCGAACGGCGAGGTCGCCAGCTTCCGCCAGGCGGTGGTCGTCATGACGTCGAACCTCGGCGCGCGGGCGGCGACGCCGATCGGCTTCGGCGACGGGGTGGCGACGATCCTCGGCGACATCGCGAAGGCGGTGCGCGACTTCTTCCCGCCCGAGCTGTGGAACCGCATCGATCGCGTCGTGCGGTTCCGGCCGCTGACGCCGGAGGTCGCCGCCCGCGTCGTCGACAAGGAGCTGGCCAAGCTGCTCGGCCGCCGCGGCCTGCGCGAGCGCAACGTCTTCGTCTACGCCGGGCGCGCGGTGCGCGAGCGCGCGGTGGCGCAGGCGTTCGACGCCCGCTACGGCGCCCGCACGGTCAAGCGGTGGCTGGAGGATCAGGTCGCGACCAGCCTCGCCGAGGCGCTCGCCGCGGCGGCGCCCGCGCGGCTCACGGTCGCCCGCCTGCGCGACGACGGCGGCCGGGTGGCGGTCGATCTCGAGACGTTGCCGGAGGCGGAGCCGTCGACCGGCAGCTATCCGATGCTCGAGTGGCGCACGCAGACGCTGGCCGCGCTGGCGCCGATGATCGCGACCACGGCGGCCGCGCTCGACCGCGTGCTCGACGGCCCCGCGCTGCGGGCGGTCCGCGCGCGGGTGTCGGACGTCGCCGCCGGCGGGATGATCGACGCCCGCTACTTCGTCGAGAAGTACCGTGACGAGCTGCTGGCGATCCGGGTGGCGCTGGTCGGCGACCGGCCGGCGCGCCGCGAGCCGCCGCCCGACGACAAAGACGACGACGACGACGCCGCCGCCGGCGGCGCCGCGCTCGACGAGCACGAGGAGGACGAGCACGAGCACGACCTCGGCCAGCCGACGGTGTGGAACGTGCCCGACTACCGCACCCGCACCGGCCGCGGCGGCGACACCCTCAAGGCCCGCGGCGCCCGGCGCGCGCCCGGCACGCGCGGCCGCTCGATCGATCAGCCGACCGCGCTGGCCAAGCTCGCCCGCGCCCACCTCTTGCTCGCGCACCTGCACGAGCTCGGCGACCCGTCCGCCCACGCCGTGATCGTCGACGTCGCCGTCGTGGGCGGCGTGGGCGTCGACGCGACCCGCCGGCGCCCCGGCCTGTTCGCCATGCACGTCGCGCTCGCCGAGCTCGCCGACGACTTCGCGACGCTCGACGCCGACGGCCGCGTGGTCGCGACCGGCGACCCGTCGCGCGCCGGCGTGGCGACCTTCGTCATCGACGCGGTGCTGGCCGCGCGCGCGCTCGCCGGCGAGCACGGCAGCCACGTCTTCCAGTCGCAGAGCGACGAGCCGGAGATCGTGCGCGTCTCGGTCCGTCCCGGCGTCGCCACGGCGCGCGACCACCTGGCCGCCGTCGTCGCCGCCCGCGCGGCGTTCGATGCGGCCGTCGCCGCCGGCGAGCGCGCCGCGGTCAACCCGGAGCCGCTGCTGCCGGTGGTGCGCACGCTGACCTGGGCGCGCCCGACCCGACCCGGCGAGTCGATGGCGGTCTCGATCGAGGACTTCACGACCGCGCTGGTCGCGACCGTCACCGTGCCGGACCTCGAGGACGCGATCCGCCTCGCGTGGCACGTGCGGTGGGCGCGCGCCGGAGGCCCGCCGTGACCCGCCCCGCCTGCCGCGTCTTCTTCACCGAGCACGACGACGGCAAGGTCTCCGGCGTCGTCATGCGGCGCAGCGAGCGGCTGTTCGACGGCCCGCCGCCGTCGGCGTGGGGCAGCTCGGCCGACGAGGTCAAGGCGGTGCTCGCCCCCGCGGTCACCGCGATCGACGACGACGACCGCCCGCGCTACCTGTTCACCGAGGAGCTCGAGCTCCGCCGGGTCGCGATCGACGTCCGCCCGCGCGCCGCCGCCGGCAAGGCGTGGGTGGTCGGCAGCCGCACGATCCCGCTGCGGCTCGGCTTCGCCGCCTACGCCGAGGGCAAGGCGTTCCGCGTGCTGGTGCCGCGCTTCGGCTGGTCGCTCGTGCTCGAGAGCCTCGACGACGCCGGCGACGTCCTCGGCCACGCCATCTTCGCGTCGACGATGGGCGACACGCCGGCGACGATCTTCGACTACCGCCCCGCGGTCCGCGAGTGGATCGAGGCGTGGACGGTGCCGGCGCTGCTCGAGCCCGCGTCGCGCACCGACGACGACGACGTGGCCGCGGTCCCGAACCTCGCCGCGGTCGCCGAGGAGTGGACCGCCAAGCTGGCGCGCCGCCTGCTCGCGCCGACCGTCGGCGAGCCGGCCGCCGCCGCCGAGGTCGCCACCGCGCTCGACGCCGAGCCGCCGCGCTCGCTGCTGCTCGTCGGCGAGCCGGGCGTCGGCAAGAGCGCGCTCGTGCGCCGCGCGGCCCGCCACCTCCTGCTCGCCAGCCGCAGGGACAAGACGAAGCGCCGGCTGTGGGCGACCTCGGCGGGGGCGATCACCGCCGGCATGGTCTACCTCGGCATGTGGCAGGAGCGCTGCCTCGCGATCGCGTCGGAGCTGAACGGCACCGACGACTGGCTGTACGTCGACCGCCTCGTCGAGCTGCTGGAGCCGCAGTCGGACGGCTCGTCGATCGGCGACCTGTGGACGCCGATGATCGCCGCCGGCGAGCTGCGCGTGATCGCCGAGTGCTCGGAGGCGGAGCTGACCCGCGCGCGCCGCAAGCACCCGGCCCTGGTCGACGCCTTCACCGTCCTGCGCGTCGACGAGCCGGCGGCCGACGTCGTGCTGCCGATGGCGGTCGCCTTCCAGCAGCGCAAGGACGCCGAGGTCGAGCTGCACCCCGGCGCGCTCCGCCGCGCGTTCGAGCTGCTCGGCGCGTTCCGCCGCGACCAGCGCTTCCCCGGCAAGCTGTTCGCGTTCCTCGAGTGGTGGAACCAGGCCGACCCGCGGCCGCCGCGGATCGTTCGGCCCGGCGACGTCGCCGCCGCGTTCGCGCGCTGGTCGGGGCTGCCGATCGAGCTCATCACCGACGAGCGGCCGGCCGGCAGGGCCGACATCGCCCGCGCGCTCGCCGCCGGCGTGATCGGCCAGGACCCCGCGTGCGAGGTCGCCGCCCGCGCGCTCGTCCGCTTCAAGACCGGCCTCGACGATCCCGAGCGGCCGGTCGCGGCGCTCCTGTTCGCGGGCCCGACCGGCGTCGGCAAGACCGAGCTCGCCAAGCAGCTCGCGCGCTACCTGTTCGGCGGCCCCTCGCGGATGGTCCGCGTCGATCTCTCCGAGTACATGACGCCCGGCTCGGCGGGCCGGCTGCTCGAGGTCGGCCGCGGCACGACGTCGCTCGCCGAGCAGGTGCGCCGCCAGCCGCTGTCGGTCGTGCTGCTCGACGAGCTGGAGAAGGCGCACGCGGAGGTGTTCGACCTCCTGCTCGGCGTCCTCGGCGAGGGCCGCCTGACCGACTCGATGGGCCGGCTCGTCGACTTCCGCATGACCGTCATCGTCATGACGTCGAACCTCGGCGCGGTCGGCGGCGGCGTCGGCTTCGGCGGCCGCGGCGGGCCGGATCACGCGGCGGCGGTGCGCGCGCACTTCCGGCCCGAGCTGATCGGCCGGCTCGATCACGTGGTCGGCTTCGCGCCGCTCGGCCGCGCCGACATCGAGCGCATCGTCGAGCTCGAGCTGGCCAAGCTGCGCCAGCGGCCCGGGCTGCCGCAGCGCAACCTCAAGCTGTGGCTGTCGCCCGCCGCGCGCGCGCAGCTCGCCGACCGCGGCCACGATCCGAAGCTCGGCGCCCGCCCGCTCCGCCGGCTGATCGAGGAGCAGGTGGTCGCTCCGCTCGCGATCCGCCTGGCCGCCGACCCGTCGCTGCGCGATCGCTCGATCGGCGTCGTCACCGCCGCCGAGGCCGAGCGCGCCCCGGCCGATCAGCTCGTCCTCGCGCTGCCGGCCTGATCCCGCCGCCCCGATCAGTTGCCGGCGCCGAGCAGGAAGAACATCGCGCCGGGGAACCGCTGCGACCAGTAGAGCTCGTTGTGCATGCCGCCGGGCTGGACGACGTGGTGGAGCGTCGTGCCCTCGACGTAGCCGAGCGCCGCGTACGCCGCCGCCAGGTCGGTCGTGTTGGTGACGTCGTCGTTGCTGGGGCCGGCGTCGCCCGAGTCGACGTAGACCCGCAGCGGCCGCGGCGTCACGCCGGCGGTCGCCGACACGTCGCCGATGATCACCCGGTTGTCCCACCAGGTCGACGGGCTCATCGCGCCGACCAGCCCGAACGTCGCCGGCTTCTTCACGCCGGCGTACGCCGACACCAGCCCGCCGAGCGACGAGCCGACGATCGCCGTGTCGGCCGCGTCCGGCTGCGTGCGCAGCATCTGGTCGACCATCGGCTTCAGCTCGCCGGCGATCATCATGATGTACGCGTCGGCGCCGCCGCCGTCGCCCTCGGACGCGTCGCGGGTCGGCGTCAGCTCCCAGATCCGGTCGAGGTCGTTGTCGATGCCGATCACGATCGCCTCGCGCGTGGTCAGGCAGAGGCCGGCGCCGCCGCAGTCGCCGTCGTTGCCGCACGCGTCGCCGTTCGTGCAGCGGCCGGTCTCGCCGGCGGCGTCGAACGCCTCGTCGACCTGCCACTCGACGCCGCCGAACGCGGTCGCCGGGTCGAACAGGTTCTGGCCGTCGTGCATGTAGACGACCGGGTAGCGCGCGCGGGTGTTCTCGCCGTAGCCGGGCGGCAGGTAGGCGCGGATCGTGCGCGTGTCGCCGAGCGCGTCCGAGTGGAAGCTCTGCACGAGCGTCGTCACCTGGCCGTGGGTGCTGGTGAAGTGCGGGTAGAGATCGACGGTCTGCCCGGGCGCGAGGTGGTAGTTCGGGCCGCGCGACCAGGTGGCGTCGTCGAGCAGCGGCTTGAGCTCGATCGGCGCGTCGAGGTCGGCGAAGGTGAGCGTCCAGGTGTCGTCGCCACCGGCGGTCATCGTGGTGCCGGCCGTCCACGACAGCGAGCCGCCCGAGCCGCGCAGCGCGATCGTGTGGGCGCCGGCCGGGTAGTGGACGCGCACCGCGGTGCCGGCGGGCGCGGCGTCGACGTCGGCGGGCGGCGCGTCGATGGCGCCCGCCGGCGCGTCGATCGCGGGGCGGGCGTCGGGCGACGCGGAGCCGCCGTCGTCGGCTCCGCAGGCGGCGAGGGCGAGGCCGAGCCCCAGACCGAGGCCGAGCGGGAGACCGAGGGCCAGCGAGCGAGCGAGCGAGGCGGTGGGCACGGGCGCGGTATACCGAAATCGCAGTGGTCGGGCCAGTGACGGCGGGCGCCCAGATCGGGCACCGGCACGCGCACGCCGACGGATCAGCGGAGGTCGAGCGACTGCGGGCCGACCAGGTCGACCTGCAGCCCGCCGAACTCCGACGGCCCGAGCGTGAGCTGCATGTCGTGCGCGGTCGCGACCCGGTGCGCGATGTGCAGCCCGAGCCCCTGGCCGGCGGTCGCGCGCCCGCGCGCCGCGTCGCCGCGATAGCCGCGCTGGCTCACCCGCGCGAGCTCCGCGTCCGGCACGCCCGGTCCGTCGTCGAGCACGCGCAGCCGGAACAGCTCGCCCGCCAGCGGCTCGAGGATGATCGCGACGTGGCCGCCCTTCCGGTTGTGCCGGATCGCGTTGTAGACGACGTTCGAGACGAGCTGCTCGAGCAACGTCACGTCGCCGTCGCAGGCGAGCGGCGGCTCGGGCAAGGCGACGTCGAGCGTCACCTCGAGCTGGCGCGCGATCGGCCGGTGGCGCGCGCAGATGCGCTCGATCAGCCGGTCGAGCGGCACCTTGGTCCGGTGCAGCGCCGGCGCGCCGGCGTCGAGCTTGGCCGCCGCGCCGAGGTTGTGCAGCAGGCTCGCGATGTAGTGCGCCTCGTCCATCGCCGACGTCAGCGCGTCGTGATCGATCGGCTGGCCGGCGCGATCGAGGTCGCGCAGCGTCGCCAGGTGCGCCTGCAGCACCGTCAGCGGGATCATCACGTCGTGCGTCGTGTTCGACAGGAAGTCGCGCAGCGCCCGCTCGCGCTGGTCCTTGGCGGCGAGCTGCGCCTGCACCTCGGCGCCGGCGGCGGCGAACGCGCGCGCGAGGTGGGCGACCTCGTCCTTGCCGGCGATGTCCTTGCCCTCGACGGGGATCGGCTGCGCGAAGCCGTCGGCCGCCGAGCGCTCGACGGCGCGGGTCAGCCGGTGGAGCCGCCGCACGAGCGGCCACACCGCCAGGAGGACGACGACGATCACCGCCAGCGCCGGCAGCAGCCACCAGCGGCTCGCCGGCAGGATCGCCGCGCGGAAGCCGGGGCCGGTGGTGCCGACGCCGAGCACGTAGGCGCAGGCGCCGGTGCCCCACGGGGTCCGCACCAGCACGTGGACGTCGCTGCCGGGCCACACGCCGTGCTTCGCCGCGACGCCGTCGCTGCCGAGCCGCCGCGCGAGCCTGGCCGGGAACGGCGGCGCCTGCGGATCGGCCGCGTGCATCGCCTCGTCGTAGACGTACATCCGCGCCGGCGGGAACGGCGGCGGCAGGTGCGGCGCCGGCCCGGCGTCCTGTCCGGGCGGCGGACGAGGCGGCCCGAACCGGCCGTAGCTCGCCGGCTCCGCCTCGCAGCGGGCGCGCGCGGTCGGCGACTGCAGCGACCGCTGCACGAGCGCGCTCAGCATCTCGGTCGCGGCGCGGTGCTTGGCCCGCGCGTCGAGCCAGGTCAGCCCCAGCACGAGCGGCACCAGCACGGCGGCGGTCGCCGCCACCAGCCGCGCCTGCAGCCTCATGCCGGCGAGGCCAGCCGGTAGCCGATGCCCCACACCGTCTCGATCAGCCCGGCCTGGCCCAGCTTCTTGCGCAGGCGCGACGCGTGGACGTCGAGCGTGCGCTCGCTGCCCTCGCGGTCGGGGTCGAGCACGTTGTCGACGAGCCAGCTCCGCGTGATCGCCATCCCCGGCCGCCGCGCGAGCGCGACCAGGAAGCCGTACTCGACCGGCGTCAGCTCGACCTCCTGGCCCGCCACGGTGACCTCGCGCCGCTGGAGGTCGATGTGTACCGGCCCGGCCTCGAGCACATCGGTGCGCTGCATGGTCGGCCGCCTGATGCGCGCGCGCACCCGCTCGAGCAGCTCGTCGGGCCAGAACGGCTTCGTCATGTAGTCGTCGGCGCCGAGCTTGAGCGCCCGCACCTTGTCGCTCGAGTCGTTGCGCGCCGACAGCACCAGCACCGGCACCTCCGACGTCCTGCGCAGCTCGGCGAGGATCTCCATGCCGTAGGTGCCGGGCAGCATGAGGTCGAGCACCACCAGCGCGAGCCCGGCGGTGTCGGCCGCCACCAGCTTGCGCCCCTCGGTCCACCACTCGACCTCGAAGCCGGCCGCGCGCAGGCGCTGGCTCACCTGCTCGCCGAGCTCGCGGTCATCCTCGAGGAACAGGATCCGTTCCGCCATGATCCTCCCACCGTAGCGCCGACGTCTTGCGGATTCCTGACGGGCTCCGGGGTCAGAACGCCGCGCTGAGCTGCGCCTCGATCGTGGTGCGGTCGTCGAGGTTGATGCCGGCGGCCTTGTCGTAGCCGCCGATGCCGGGCGGCGTGTGGTAGGCGGTGCTCTGCACGACGGCCTCGACCTGCGCGCGCCAGCGCTTCCACCGGCCGCCCGACAGGCCGCCGCCGACCTGCGACACGTCGTCGTGCTTGTGGCCGGTGTCGGGGTTGAGGTACGCGGCCAGCACGAACGGCTCGAGGTAGCGCTTGCCCTGCTTGCGCCCGCCCGCGCGCCAGCCGGCGATGAGCTGGCCGGCGACGAACGGCTGGTCCGCCTCCTTCCAGGTCTTGAGGGCGAAGTGGCTGGTGCCGCCGAAGCCGTCGGCCCAGATCCGCAGGCCGCCCTGCTCGACGGCGAGGTCGACGCCGCCGGTCCAGAACTGGTCGCTGCCGCCCGGGTAGTCGGTGGTCCGGTCCTGGACGAACGCGCCGACCTTCACCGCCTCCGCGGGGCGCAGCTCGCCGTGCAGCGTGGCGATGGCGCCCATGCCGTCGGACAGCGGGCGCGCCAGGAGGTCGCCGTTCAGGTCGTACGCCTGCGCGACCGCCGCCTCGACCTTCGGGTGCAGGCCGGCGTCGTACTTCCAGGTGAGCTGGGCGCCGACGCGGCGGCCGATCGCGCCGAGCGAGCCGCCGAGGACGTCGGACAGCACGGTGCGATCGATCGTCGGCAGCGTCCACGTCGAGGTCCGCTCGATGCCGGAGGCGGGCAGCTTGAAGCGGCCGGCGCGCAGGGTCAGGCAGGGCGTCAGAGCGACGTCGACGTAGGCGTCGCGCAGCGAGCCCTTGACCTCGAACGACACCTTGGCGGCGACCTTGTCCTTCCACTGGTAGGTGACGCCGACGCGCGCGCTCGGGATCGAGAGCGCGCCGATCCACGGGTTGATGTCGTCGTCGTAGGCGGTGGCGCGCGCGTAGACGCGGCCCGAGACCTCGAGCTTCGTGTCCTTGTGCTGCGCGCCGCCGGCCTTCGCGGGGTGGTCCGCGTCGGTGGCGGTGTCACCGTCGTCGGTGTCGTCGGTGGCGGTCGGCTCGGCGTCGGTGCCGTGGTCCTCGCCGGAGGCGTCCTCGCCGTGGTGCTTGTGATGCTTCCTGTGGTGCTTGCCGCCGTGCTCGTCGGCGTCGTCGGCGCCGGTGTCGGCGGGGACGGCGTCAGCGGCGGGCGCTGGCGCAGGCGCAGCGACGGGCGCAGGCGCGGGCGCAGCGACGGGCGCAGGCGCAGGCATGGGCGCAGGCGCGGCGGTCGCCGGAGCCGGAGCCGGGGCCGAAGCGGGAGAGGGCAGGGGCGCAGGCACCGGCGCGGGCGAACCGGCGTCGGTCTGCGCCTGCGCACGAGCGGCGAGCGCCGCGACGAGGAGCGCCGCGAGCGGCAGCTTCGACATGGTGGGACTCCGGCCGGCGGGTCAGTTGGGGATCGTGTACGACGTCAGCTCTTCGGTCTGGTCGCCCGTCTCCTTCACCTTCCCGACCCCCGCCACGAACCAGTAGTCCTTGTCGGCGTTGCCCGACGTCTTCTTGTTGAAGTGCACGGCGTTGAACGTCCCCGCGGGCACCGTCACCGACTCGCTCAACGACACCGTCATCCAGTTCTCGTCCTTCGCGATCGTCGTCGCGACGTGCGTCGTCGGGTCGACGTGGATCTCGGTGTAGCTGAGCGTCCACGCCGCCCCGGCCACCAGGTGCTCCGGCGACTCGTCGACGCGCAGCTTGCTCGGCGTGTAGAACTGATCGGACTGCAGGATCGGCGGGTCGCTCAGGTCGTACGTCTTCTCGCGGTGGCGCACCGTCGACGTGCAGCGATCCTCCTGCCAGCTCACGACCGTGCTGTTGAGCTTCTGCGTGGTCTGGCGGTACGCGATCGTCCCCGCCTTGCGGTCGCCGACGTCCTCGAGCGGCCCGATCGACGACGTCTTGTTGCGCGCCTCCGGCTGGCCCGGCTGGGTGATCGTGTACGTCCAGGTCGCGCCCTCCTTCATCGGCTCGAGCCTCATCGAGAGCGGCGTCTGGCAGCCCGCCGGGGGCGCGTCGGGACCGGTGTCGGGAGGAGGCGCGTCGTCGCCGCACGCGGCGACCAGCACGCCCAGCGACAGGGACAGGGACAGGGACAGGGTGGAACGCAGGCTAAGCATGATGTCAGACCTCGGGACGTAGGTAGACGACGGTGATCTCCGCCGCGTCGCGCAGGAAGTCGATCGTGTCCACGTCGACCCGCACCACCTCCATCCCGATCCGCTCGCGCAGATCGGCGAACAGGGCCTCCTGCTGACCCGGCTTGAGCAGCGCGATGTTGTCGTAGATCATCGGCGTGGCGCCGTGGCGCCGGCTCGTCGACGGGAGCTCCAGCACGCCGCACAGGAAGCCGATCGCGACGTCGACCGCGAGCAGCTCCGCCGCGGTCACCCGCCTCGCGGGCACCGCGTTGATGAGCCCGAGGCCGATGACGATGAACAGGTACGTGAGGTCGCGGCTGCGGATCTCCTCGGTCCGGTACCGCAGCACGCCGAACAGGCCGAACAGGCCGAGCGCGAAGCCCAGCTCCATCGGCACGTTGCGCAGGAGCGCGCAGATCGCGAAGGTCAGGAAGTTGAAGACGTAGTAGGTGAAGACGAACTCGCGGTTCTTGTAGACCCGGAAGTAGACGAACCAGATCACCCAGGTCGCGAAGACCAGGTTGACGGCCAGCCGAACTGCGAGGCGGGCGAAGTCGTGGGAGTCGAAGAACACCTCGGTACCGAACAGCTCGTTCACGCGATGGTCCTGTGGAGGGTGCGAAGGAGGGGCATGAGGCGGTTGCGGCGGACCGAGCCTAGCTCGGCGATGGCGACGGTGTACTTGCTGACGGCCAGCTCGCGAAGGTGGGCGTCACGGAGGGCGAGCATGATCGGCGAACGCGGCATGTACGGGTGCTGCTTCACCTCGAGCACCATCAACCCCGGCAGGCCGAGCTCCTTGTCGAGGTGGCGGAACCGGATGTCGATGTCGATGGTGACGCGCTCGTTGATCTGGGTACCGATGAGGGTGATGCGGCGGAAGTCGTTGTCGACGGTGCGGTTGAGCTGATCGACCGGCAGGTCGCAGCGCTGCGCGAGGAACTCGCGGCCGGCGATGGTCAGGTCGGACGTGCCGTACGGCAGGTCGAGCCGGTGCTTGTCGGTGACCGACAGGTTGCGCTTCGACTTCAGCTCCAGGAAGGAGAGCGACCGATCCATGTAGTGCCGGATGCGCACCTTGTGGCGGATTCGCCGCCCGGCAAGGTGGTCGTGGTAGCAGCGCAGATCCGGCGTGTCGAAGTAGGTGCTCCGATAGCCGGCGGCGCAACCGGTCGAGACGCGGATCACGGAATAGTGCGGTGCCAGCGTTCGCAGCACCTCGGGGAGCTGCTCGACGCGGCCGATGAACTTGACATCGGTGCGCACGAGCAGCGCGCGCGACTGGATCAGCTCCAGGCTGGCCGTCGGGAACTCCTCGAGCGCCGCCGCGCCAGGGAACAGCGGTTCCGGCGTCGGCAGGCGGAGGACGGATGACGACGAGTTGACGGCCATGTGTCGCAACGGCACCATCGTCGTGCCGCAAACGTACGACGATCTTAAGTCCGCGTCCGCCATGATGGTACGATGGTCGCCGCTCTGGATGGAAGATCGCGTACGGTCCGCGCTTCCATCGGCGGGCATCGCGGCGCCGGCCGCCCCGTCGGCGAGGACGGTGGGCACGGGTGCGACACCGTCCCAGGTCGGGGCCGGTACGACCAGTAGGGGACATGAACGGATGCGATCGCGCGCCGTCTGGGGGCGAACCTCGGGGGCAGGGCGATCGAGGACCTGGAGGAGTGGGCGACTTGCTGACACCGAAGCGTCGCCATTGCCAGAGGCGGACCAACCTTCAGGCGCGCGCGGCGGGCCGTTCAGGCCACGTCCAGGGCACGTGCAGGCCACGTCCAGGCCCGTCCAGGCCCGTCCAGGCCACGTCCAGGCCTCGTTCAGGCCTCGTTGAGGCCTCGGGGGGGGCCGTGCGGCTCAGTGAGATCCGTCGCCCGGCTGCGCGTGCGCGCCCGGTGTGCTCGCCGCGAGCGCCGTCATCGCGGCGATCAGCGCCGGCGGCGCCTGCACCAGCTCGATCAGCACGCCGCGGCCGCCCTCCGGCGCGCCCTCCGCGCCGCGCGGATGGATGAAGCAGACGTCGAAGCCGGCGGCGCCCTTGCGGATACCGCCCGGCGTGAACCGCACGCCGTGCGCCTGGAGCCACACCACCGCCGCGGCGAGATCGTCGATCCAGAGGCCGACGTGGTTGAGCGGCGGCACGTGTACCTTCGGGCTGCGCGTCGGATCGATCGGCTCCATCAGATCGATCTCCACCGTCGCCGCGCCGGCGCCGCAGGCGAGGATCTCCTCGTCGACGTTCTCCCGCTCGGAGCGGAAGCTGCCCACCGCTTCCAGGCCGAGGAGATCGACCCAGAGCCGGCGGAGGTCCGCCTTCTGCTCGCCGCCGATCGCGAGCTGCTGCACGCCGAGGACGCGGAACGGGCGGGCCCCCGTGGCGCCGGCGCTCACGCGACGCTCTCGGGCACGGGCGTGCCGGGCGTCGACGTCGACGACGCCGACGACGATGCCGATGCCGAGGCCGGCGCCGCGGCCGGCACCGCTACCTGCGCGCGCGGCAGCGGTCCCGCCGCCCGCACCTCGTCGAGCGTCCGCAGCCCGGTGCGCGGCGCGTTGACCAGGATCGCCATGTTGCCGTTCGGGTGGCGGTTGTCGCGCATGAGCTGGTGGCACTCGGCGGTGCCGGCGAACGGGAACGTGCGCGACAGGCACGGATCGACCTGCTGGTCCATCACCAGGCGGTTGCAGCCGGCCGCCTGCTCGTCGTTGGCGAAGTGCGAGCCCTGCAGCCGCTTCTGCCGCATCCAGTGGTAGCGCAGGTCGAGCGTCGCGTTGTAGCCGGTCGTCCCCGCGCAGATGACGATCATCCCGCCCGTGTCGCACATGAAGCAGGACGTCGGCAGCGTCGACTCGCCCGGGTGCTCGAAGACGATCGCGGGCGAGCGGCGTTCGCCGAGCGCCTCCCAGAACGCCTGGCCGAACGCGCGCGCGGCCTTGAGCCAGATGCCGTACTCGAGCTCGTCGCTCCAGCGCGGCATCTTCCCCCAGTGCTTGAACGGGCGACGGTCGATCACGCCGACCGCGCCGAGCCGCTTGCAGTAGTCGATCTTGTCCTCGCCGCTGACCACCGCGACCGCGCGGCCGCCGGCGGCGCGCACCATCTGGATCGCCATCGAGCCGAGGCCGCCGGCGCCGCCCCAGACCAGGACGGGATCGCCCGGGTGGACGACGTTCGGCGGCCAGCCGAACAGCATCCGGTAGGCGGTGGCGCCGACCAGCATGTAGGCGGCCGCCTGCTCCCACGTCAGGTGCGGCGGCTTGGGCAGGCACTGGTGGTCCTGCACGCGCGCGTACTGGGCGAAGCTGCCCCAGTTCGACTCGTAGCCCCAGATGATCTGCGACGGCGCGAACATCGGGTCCTTGCCGGCGAGCACGTGCGGATCGTCGTGGTTCCACATGCCGCAGTGGACGACCACGGCGTCGCCGACCTCGACGTTCTTCACCTCCGGCCCGACGGCCCAGACGACGCCCGACGCGTCGGAGCCGCCGACGTGGAACTCCTCGGGCTCGCCCTTCTTCTGGCGGGCGCGGATGACGTCGACCGGAATGCCCATCGCCGCCCAGACGTTGTTGTAGTTCACCCCTGCGGCCATCACGTACACGAGGACGTCGTGCGGACCGAGGCGCGGGACGGGCACCGCCTCCTCCGCGAACGCGTCGATCGGCTCGCCGTAGCGCGACGGGCGGATCACCTGCGCCAGCATCCGCGCCGGCACCGCGCCGAGGTCGGGAACGTCACCCAGGGGGCGGAGGTCGTGGTTCACGGCGTCCTCTCGTCAGCCTTGGCCGGAGCCGGTTGAACAGCGCGCGAGCAGGTCTCGATCGTTGGTATAGCGCGCCGCGGCAAGCGGCAACCGTCGGGAGGCGCGCGAACGCCCCTCACGGTGGGTTAACGTCCGGCGCGCGGAATGTTCCAGGAGATCTCATGACGACGGGTCGGTCTCTCGTGATGGTGTGCGGCGCGATCGCGCTGGCGGGCCTGGCCGGTGTGGGGCTGTGCGCCTGCAAGGGCAAGGCGCAGCGCGCCGGTGGCGGGCAGGCGGGGCCGCGCGATGGCGGGGCGGCGGCGCGCGTGGACGCGGGCGGCGCGGCGGCGGCGGCGGACGCCGGCCTGGCGGATCCCGACGACGCGCCCGACGAGATGACGTTGCGGCAGGGCAAGCGCACCGGCCTGGGCGCGCCCGCCGAGCTGCCGGAGGTCGCGACGGAGGATCTGATCGAGGCGCTGGTGAAAGGGACGGTGCCGTGGTCGCGCTTCGTCGATCCGGCGCGCGGCGTCGTCGAGCTGAAGCTGCCCGGGCCGGGCGGCGCGGGCACCGGTCCCGCGGGCGCGGTCACCCGGCGGTGCGGGACGGCGCTGGCGGCGTCGTTCGACGCGCTGACCCGGGCGATGACGGAGGCGGGGACGAGCGGCCTCGGCTACGCGCTCGACTGCGACAACGCGGGGCTGTTCGTCCCCGACCCCGACGGGGCGGCGCCGTCGGCGACCTGCTCGATGGAGAGCGAGGCGGCCGGCACGATCATCGTCGACCTCGTCTTCGTGCCGGATCCCGCGCTCGGCCTCCGCCTGACCGGCGTGTCGACCATGCCCGCCGACGAGGACGTCAACGCCGAGACGGCGCTGCCCGCGTTCGAGCAGGAGATGGCGGACGCCGCCGGCAAGTGCCCGCCCTGACGTCCCGAGCGTCGGGCGCGCGGGTCAGTCGCGGATGTCCGGCTCGACGAACGACCAGCGGACCTCGGGGGCGTGCTCGGCGACGCGCGCCTCGAGCTGGTTGATGATCTCGCACAGCTCGTCGCTCTCGAGCCCGCCCTGGAAGCGGAGCTTCATCGCCAGCATCACCTCGCCGGGGCCCTGCTGCAGCGCGATCAGGTGGAGCAGCTCGACGACGCGCGGCTCGTCGGCGATCACCTTGCGCACCTTCTCCTCGAGCGCCGGGTCGGCCCCCTCGCCGACGAGCAGCGACTTGATCTCGACGGCGAGGAAGATGGCGACCGCGACCAGCACGAGGCCGACCGCGAGCGAGCCGATGCCGTCCCAGCGGCCGTCGCCGGTCCGCCAGGCGAGCACGAGCGCGGCGAGCGCGAACAGGAGGCCGACCACCGCCGCCGAGTTCTCGCCGAAGACGACGACGAGGTCGGAGTCCTTGGTGTCGCGCAGGTAGCGGAGGAACGGCGTGGCGCCGCGGCGGCGGCCGAGCTCGCGGAGGTTGCCGATCGTCGACCAGCCCTCGAGCGCGAGGCCGATCGCGAGCACGACGATGCCGACGGTGACGCTGCCGACCGGCTCCGGGTCGCGGATCTTGTGCAGCCCCTCGTAGATCGAGAAGACGCCGCCGCCGGAGAAGAGCAGCATCGCGACCATGAACGACCAGAAGTAGAGCGCGCGGCCGTGGCCGAGCGGGTGCTTGGCGTCGGCCGGCCGGCCCGCTTGCTTCACGCCGAGCAGCAAGAGGAGCTGGTTGCCGCAGTCGGCGCTCGAGTGGATCGTCTCCGCCAGGAGCGCGCCCGAGCCGGTGATGACCGCGGCCACGCCCTTCGACGCCGCGATGAGCACGTTCGCCAGCAGCGACTGCAGGATCTGCCCGGTCGAGCCCGCCATGTGCCGTCCTGCATATCACGCCGCCCCCCGCCGCCGCCGCCGCCTCGCCGCGGACCGGGGCCGCTACTTGAGCAGCTTCGACAGGGCGCGGAAGTCGTCGGTGCCGGCGCGGCCGAGGAGGTCGAAGACGACCGTCTCCGTCGTGGTGACGACGGCGCCGGTGCAGGTGGCGAGCGAGAGGCCGGTGCGGAAGTTGGCCTTGGTGCGCGAGGCGCACGCGTCGGCGACCAGGTGGACGGTGCCGCTGTCCTCGCGCAGCGCGCGCACCGTCTGGAAGACGCAGATGTGCGTCTCCATGCCGGTCACCAGCCAGCGGTCGATGAGGCGGTCGCCGACCGCCACCGGCCACGCCGGCGACGACGTCGCGGCGAAGTCGATCTTCTCGAAGAAGCAGACGTCGCGCACCTCGTCGAGCGCGGCCTGCACCGCCGGCGTCGTGCGGCCGAGCCCGCGCGGGTACTGCTCGCTGACGAAGATCGGCAGCTCGAACGTGCCGGCGGCGGCGATGAGGGCGGCCAGGTTGCGCTCGACCTGGGCGCGCACCGCCTCGGGCATCGCGGCGGCGAGGCGCTCCTGGACATCGATGATGACCAGCGCGGTGCGCGGCGGCTTGACGGTCAGCTCGTCGAGAGAGGGCATCAGGGGTCCGGAAGGTTACGGGTCGGAAGAGGGAGAGCGGGTGCGGGAGCGGCGCCGGCGACGTCAGCCGAGCTGCGCGCGGGCCTCGACGAGCCGCGCCCGGCGGGTCTGCTCCTCGGCGAGGCGCGCCCGCTGCTCGGCGACGACCTCCTCGGGCGCGCGCTCGACGAACTGCGGGTTCGCCAGCTTCTTCTCGAGCGCCGCGATGTCCTTGTCGGCCTTGCCGATGTCGCGCGTGATGCGCGCGCGCTCGGCGTCGAAGTCGATGAGGCCGGCGAGCGGCATCACCACCTCGGCGTAGGCGCCGACCATCGCCTTGGCGGCGCCGGCGGCGATCCCCGGCGACGAGTGCGGCAGCACTGCCGCGCCGCCGCCGTCGCCGACCAGGTTGAGCGTCACCCTCGCCGCGTTCTCGACGAGCGCGCGGTGGCGATCGACGAGCGCGCGGGTCTCGTCGTCGGGCACCCGCAGGTCGACCGGCACGCTCCACGACGGCGGCACGTTGTAGGTCGACCGCAGCATGCGGATGGCGACCGCCACCTCCTGCACCATCGCCATCTCGCGCTCGGCCGCAAGGTCGACGAGCGCGGCCTCGCCCTTCGGATAGATCGTGATCATCAACGACGCCGGCAGGTGGCCCGGCTTCGGCAGCTTCTGCCAGATCTCCTCGGTGACGAACGGCGTCATCGGGTGGAGCAGCCGCAGCGACTGCTCGAGCACGTGGGTCAGCACCGCCTGCACCGTGCGCCGCCGCGGCGACGTCGGCGAGCCGTCGTTCGGCACGTACAGGTGCGACTTCGCCAGCTCGATGTACCAGTCGCACAGCTCGTGCCAGACGAACTGGTAGAGCGCGTTCGCCGCGTCGCTGAAGCGGTACGCCTCGAGCGCGGCGTCCACCTCCATCGCGGTGCGCTGCAGGCGCGACAGGATCCAGCGCTCGGGCAGCGCGAGCTGCGCGGTGCCGGCGGCGACCTGCGCCTCGGCGGCGTCGGCCTCGTGGCCCTCGAGGTTCATCAGCACGAACCGCGACGCGTTCCACAGCTTGTTGATGAAGTTGCGGTAGCCCTCGACGCGGTCGACCGACAGGCGGATGTAGCGGCCCGAGGTGTTGAGCGCCGCCAGCGTGAAGCGGAGCGCGTCGGCGCCCATCGGCGGGATGCCCTTGGGGAACAGCTTCCGGTTGTTCTTGAGCGCGTTCTCGCGGTTCTTCGGATCGGGGACCTCGGCCTCGGTGCGCTCGAGGATCTGCTCGAGCGTCGCGCCGTGGACGACGTCGAGCGGGTCGATGACGTTCCCCTTCGTCTTCGACATCTTGTCGCCGTTCTCGTCGGTGACGATCGATGTCAGGTAGACGGTGCGGAACGGGACCTTGCCGGTGAAGTGCAGGCCCATCATCATCATGCGCGCGACCCAGAAGAAGATGATGTCGGGGCCGGTGACCAGCACCGCGTTCGGATAGAACGTCGACAGCGCGCGCGTCTTGTCCGGCCAGCCGAGCGTCGAGAACGGCCACAGCCCCGACGAGAACCAGGTGTCGAGGATGTCGTCGTCCTGGCGGACCGCGCCGCCGCACTTCGGGCAGCTCGCCGGCTCCTCGCGCGCGACGATGACGTCGGGGCAGGCGTCGCAGTACCAGGCCGGGATGCGGTGCCCCCACCAGAGCTGGCGCGAGATGCACCAGTCCTTGATGTTGGTCATCCAGTGCATGTACGTCTTCGTCCACAGCTCGGGGACGAACTTCGTCTTGCCGCTCTCGACGGCGGCGATCGCCGGCTCGGCGAGCGGCGCGGTCTTGACGAACCACTGCTCCATCAGCATCGGCTCGATGTCGGCGCCCGACCGCTGCGACTTGGGCCGCGGCACCTTGTGCGCCTTGGTGGCGCCGAGCTGGCCGGCCGCCTCGAGGTCCTCGAGGACCGCCTTGCGGGCGTCCCGGGTCGACAGGCCGACGTACTTGGCCGGCGCCGGCGCCTGCATGCGGCCCTTGCGGTCGATGACCTGCAGGTCGGGCAGGCCGAGGCGGACCGCGCAGTGGAAGTCGTTCTCGTCGTGGGCCGGCGTGATCTTGACCGCGCCCGAGCCGAAGCTCGGATCGACGAAGGTGTCGGCGACGATCGGGATGCGGCGGCCGGTCAGGGGCAGGTCGACCTCCTTGCCGACCAGGTGCTGGTAGCGCGCGTCGTCGGGGTGGACGGCGACCGCGGTGTCGCCCAGCATCGTCTCGGGGCGGGTGGTGGCGACGATGATCTCGCCGGAGCCGTCGGCGAGCGGGTAGCGCAGCTCCCACAGCGAGCCGTCGACCTCCTCGACGTCGACCTCGAGGTCGCTGACGACCGTCTCGCTGACCGGATCCCAGTTGATCATCCGGCGGGCGCGGTAGATGAGGCCTTCCTCGTAGAGGCGGACGAACGCCTCGCGCACCGCGCGGTTCGAGCCCTCGTCCATCGTGAACCGCTCGCGCGCCCAGTCGAGCGAGAAGCCCATCAGCTTCTCCTGCGACCCGATGCGGTTGCCGGAGCGCTCCTTCCAGGTCCACGCGCGCTCGAGGAAGGTCTCGCGGCCGAGGTCGAAGCGGGTCTTGCCCTCCTTGCGGAGGAGGTCCTTCTCGAGGAGGACGTGGACGGCGATCGAGGCGTGGTCGACGCCCGGCATCCACATGGCGTTGAAGCCCTGCATGCGGCGCCAGCGGACGAGGATGTCCTGCAGCGTCGAGCCGAGGCCGTGGCCCATGTGCAGCGAGCCGGTCACGTTCGGCGGCGGCAGCGTGATGGCGTACGGCACGCTCGGCCGCGTCTCGTCGGCGTGGTAGTGGCCGCCGTCGAGCCAGGCTCTCAGCCAGCGGGGCTCGACGTCCGAGGGGTCATACTGCTTGGGCAGGGCCGTCGCGGTCATCGCGGCGCGAGGCTAGACCGGATCGGCGCGGGCGTCGAGCGCCTCGACACGCCGCGGCATCGGTCGGCGCCGGCGCGGCGCCGGCAGCGGCGCGGCGGCGAGCCGGTGCGGGACTCACGCGCCGCGCGGGGCAGGCCCCGAGGAGCGCCGACCTCGCGGTGGCGCGGTCCCCGGCTTCGAACCTTCGCGGGGCTCAGGTTCTCAGACGGTCGGCCAGAATGCCAACCCTCTCGTCGATCGATCGGCCTCGGAGGGAACCCCGAGCCCGATCTCCACACAGAACCACCCCGGCCCGAGCTGCGCTCGGGGCCTCAGTTGGCGCGGCGGGCGGCGAGCTCGGCGACGTGCTCGCGGATCATCGTCTCGGCGAGCTCGGGGACGACCTCCCAGACGACGCGCTCGACGATCTCGGACGACAGCTTGACGAGGGCGAGCAGCTCGGGGCTCGCCGGCGGCAGGCCCGACAGCTCGGCCAGGCGCTCGCCCATCTTGGCGAGGGTGCGCTCGACGAGGACCGACTTCTTGGTCGGGATGCCGGCGATCATCGGGGCCCGCTGGCCGCCGCCGAAGCCGGGCTCGCGGTGCGCCGGCGCCGCCGCCGCGGCGACGACCGGCGTGGCGACCGGCGTCTGGCCGGTGCGCGGCGCGGCGGCCACCGCAGGCTGCGCGACCGGGACCGAGGTCGGCGTCGGGTGGGCGGGAGCGGGGCCGGTGCCGCCGGGCGTGCCGGGCATCTTGATCGTCGGCATGCCCATGATCGTCGCCGAGCGGGGCGGGGTCCCCTTCTGCGCGACGGCGGCAGCGGCAGCCGCCGGAGCAGGGGCGGCCGCGGCGGCGGCCGGCTGCGGCGCGGGCGTGTGCACCGGCGCGGCGGCGGCCATCGGCGCCGACTTGCTCGTCGCCTTCGCGACGCCGGTCTGGCCGATCTTGTCGAGCATCT
Source organism: Kofleriaceae bacterium (assembly GCA_035546475.1). GTDB lineage: Bacteria > Myxococcota_A > Polyangia > Haliangiales > Haliangiaceae > UBA2376. The sequence continues at coordinate 4,154 of DASZXE010000765.1, read as the reverse complement.
CGGCGATCTTGTCGAGCATGACCTGGGTGTCCCAGGGCTTGGTCAACGTGCCGTCCGCCCCGACCTGCGCGCCGCGGGTCGTGTCGTACGGGGCCGAGTTGCCGCACAGGATGACCACCGGCACCGACGACGTCGACGGGTCCGACTTCAGCGTGTGGCAGAGGTCGTAGCCGTTCTTGCCGGTCATGATCGCGTCGGCCAGCACCAGCGCTGGCTTCTGCGTGCGCGCCTTTTCCAGCGCCTCGTCGACGGTGCGCGCGCCCACGTACGTGTAGTCGGTGGCACGGAAGGTGATCTCCGCCACCGTCTGCATGGTGACGCTGTCGTCGACGCAGAGAATGACCTTGCTCATCGATCGGCTTCCTCCGCACCGGCGGGCTCGAACGGCCGTGGTGGCCGCCAAGGAGGCCGGGCGCTCTGACCCGGTGAGACCGCGCGAATGCGGCTTCTTGGTAGCACGGCGCCGGTTCCAGGGTCAATTCGACCACCTTGAAACGGCTGCGGTTTTCGGGGGCGTACGGCCCGGTGACGAGGTGCCCCGGCCGATCCCGTTGTAGATTCCGCGCGCCATGGCCGACACCGCCAACCCCGTCGCGCGCGAGATCCTCGCCGCCGTCGCCGAGATCACCGGCGTCCCCGCCGCCGAGCTGAAGCTGCAGGCGCCGCCGCGTCCGGAGGTCGGCGACTACGCGCTCGGCGTCTTCGCGCTCGCCAAGGCGGCCGGCGAGCCGCCGCCCGGGGTCGCCGCCCGCATCGCCGCGGCGCTGCCGGGCAAGCTGCCGGCGATCACGAGCGCCGCCGCGACCGGTCCGTTCGTCAACCTGCGCGTCGATCGCGCGTGGGCGACCCGGCTGGCGATCGCGGCGGCCGCCGGCCAGGGCGGCGCGCGGCTGGTGCCCGATCTCGGCCAGGGCGCGGTCGTCTGCATCGACTACTCGTCGCCGAACATCTCCAAGCACCTCGCCTACCACCACATCCGGTCGACGATGCTCGGCCACGCGCTCGTCGAGATCCACCGCGAGCTCGGCTACCGGGTCGTGCGCATCAACCACCTGGGCGACTGGGGCACGACCCACGGCATGCTGCTGGCCGCCTACGAGCGGTGGGGCAGCGAGTACCCGACGCTCGACGTCACGGCGCTGAACGAGCTGTACGTGCGCTTCCGGGCCGCCATCGCCGCCGACGCGTCGAACGAGGCGGTCGCGCGCGCGTGGTTCAAGCGGCTGGAGGACGGCGAGCCGGAGGCGCGGGCGCGCTGGAAGCAGTTCCGCGACGTCTCGCTCGCCGAGTTCGAGGGCGTCTACAAGATGCTCGGCATCGAGTTCGACGACACCGGCGGCGAGAGCTTCTACGAGGACAAGATGGGCGAGATCCTCGCCATGCTCGAGGAGCGGCACCTGCTCAGCGAGAGCGAGGGCGCCCAGGTCGTGCAGCTCGAGGGGGAGAAGACGCCGCTGCTCATCAAGACGCGCGACGGGACGACGCTCTACGCGACGCGCGACCTCGCGGCGGCGCTCTACCGCTGGCGCACGTACCACTTCGCGCGCTCGCTGTACGTCGTCGATCGCGGCCAGGCGATGCACTTCCGCCAGCTCTTCGCGGCGCTGGCGCTCCTGGGCTTCGAGTGGGCGTCGCGCTGCGAGCACGTGCCGTTCGGGCTCGTGCGGTTCGGCGGCAAGAAGACGTCGACGCGCGGCGGGGCGTCGCAGAGCTTCCTCCTGAAGGAGGTCTTCGCCGAGGCGGCCCAGGCGGTGCGCCCGATCATCGCCGAGAACAACCCGGACCTGCCGCCCGCGGAGCTCGCCGCGCTCTCCGAGCAGGTCGGCATCGGCGCGGTCGTGTTCGGCAACGTCTTGCCCCAGCGCGACAAGGACGTCGACTTCGACCTCGACAAGGCGGTGTCGCTGAACGGCGACTCGGGGCCGTACCTGCAGTACACGCACGCGCGCTGCGCCTCGATCGGCCGCAAGGCGGGCGGCTGGCCGGCCGACGGCGCCGACCTGTCGTTGCTGACGCAGGACGCGGAGTGGGCGGTGGTGCGGCGGCTCGTCGAGCTGGGCGACCACGTCGCGCGCGCGGCGGCGGCGTGCGAGCCGCACGTCGTCGCCCACTACCTGCTCGACCTCGCCGGCGACTTCTCGCGCTGGTACACGCTCGGCAACGGCGACAGGAGCCTGCGCATCGTCTGCGACGATCCGCCGCTGCGGGCGGCGCGCCTCACGCTGACCCGCGCCGTCCAGCAGGTGCTCGCGCGCGGCCTCGCGGTGCTCGGCATCTCGGCGCCGGACGTCATGTAGGCTGGGGCATGGCCAGCGAGGACGAGTTCGAGGCCGCGGTCGCGCGGATCAAGTCGCAGGCGGGGGTGGGGCAGGGCGAGCAGCTCGCGCTCTACGCGCTCTACAAGCAGGCCACCGCCGGCGATGTCGCCGGGGCGCGCCCCGGCCTGCTCGACGTGAGGGGCCGCGCGAAGTACGACGCGTGGGCCGGCAAGAAGGGCCTGTCGGCCGCCGACGCCCGCGCCGCGTACGTCGCCCTCGTCGCGAAGCTCGTCGGTTAGCCACCCCGTTCGGCGGCGACCGCTCGACGCTGACTTTCTCGTCGCGGTCCGGCGCCTGCGTCGATCGCTGCTCGCGAACGGGTGTTTCGCCTCGCGGGCGGATTCCGCGCGCGCCCGGGGGCGGACGCGCCACGGTAGCGTACACTCTCGTCGTGCGCACCGTCCGCGTGCAAGGCGTCGAGGTGCCGTGGATCCTGTACGGCACCGCGTGGAAGGAGGAGCGGACGACGGAGCTCGTCGAGCAGGCGCTCGCCGCCGGCTTCCGCGGGCTCGACACCGCGAACCAGCGCAAGCACTACGTCGAGGCCGACGTCGGGCGCGGCATCGCGGCGGCCGGCATCGCGCGCGACCAGCTCTTCGTGCAGACGAAGTACACGTACGCGCGCGGCCAGGACCACCGGCTGCCGTTCGATCCCAAGGCGGCGATCGCCGAGCAGGTCGAGCAGTCGTTCACCAGCTCGCTGCTCCACCTCGGCGTCGAGACGCTCGACGCGCTCTTGCTCCACGGGCCGCAGCACTCGCACGGCATCTCCGCCGACGATCACGCCGTGTGGGCGCGGCTCGAGGACCTGCACCGGCGCGGCCACGTGCGGCTGATCGGCGTGTCGAACGCGTCGGTCGAGCAGCTCGACGCCCTGTCGGCGAAGGCGAGCGTGCCGATCGCGATCGTGCAGAACCGCTGCTACGCGCGCGACGGCTGGGACCGCGAGGTGCGCGCGTGGTGCGCCGACCACGGCGCGCGCTACCAGGGCTTCTCGCTCCTGACCGCGAACCGCAGCGAGCTGGCGCGGCCCGAGGTCGCCGCGATCGCGAAGCGCCACGGCGTCAGCGTCGCCGAGCTCGTGTTCGCCTTCGCGCGGCAGCTCGGCATCATCGTCCTCACCGGCACGGCCGACGCGCGCCACATGAAGGCCGACCTCGCCGCCGACCGCATCGCCCTCGATCCCGCCGAGCTCAAGACCCTGGGCGGCTGAGGAACCTGGCCACGCGGGGCTCCAGGCCCCCTGCATCCGGTCCGGGCATGCGGCACCCCGTGTGCGCCGCGACGACGATGGCCAGCGCCTGCGGGCCACGCGCCACGCGCCGCTCGCCCAGGCGGAGGCCGTGCGCGTCGCGTTCGAGGCACGCCCAGCTCTGCGCCCTTCAGGCCGCTTTACCTCCTCGAGGAGCATTGCTCTCCCGAACCGACGAGGGCTGTGGCGGCCGCCGTCCGGCCGTGTCGCCGTGCCCGCGAGCGGGCGCGTTCTCCGAGGCCCGTGGGGCGCCGCGCCTCGGCGCACACGGACCCGCGCTCGCTCGCCAGTGCGCGGCGCTCCACAGGCCGTCACGTCCACAGCCCTTCCGCGTACCCGCTCACCGCTGAACCGCCCGCGGCTTGCCCGTCCGCCGCTCGCCCGTCCGCCGCTGACCCGTCCGCCGCTCGCCCACGCGTACCCGCCGCTGACCCATCCGCCGCTCGCCCGCGCGACGCTCGCCCAGGCGGAGGCCGTGCGCGCAGCGTTCGAGGCGCGCGCCCACCGCTCACCCGTCCGCCGCTGACCCGCCCGCGGCTCGCCCGTCCGCCGCTCGACCGTCCGCCGCTCTCCGCTGACCGACG
>DASZXE010000764.1:0-9740 GCA_035546475.1 Kofleriaceae bacterium | reverse complement strand
GCCGGCCCGCGCGCGCGTGCCGACTCCGCCGCCTCCGATCCCGGCCGCCGCGATGGCGTCGCCGACCACGTCACCGGTCGTGCCGCCGGCTTCGTCCGCTTCGTCCGAACGTCGGACAGGCGCGTGGGCGAGCGAGAGCCTGCCACCTGGCTTCGTCGACGACGAAGGCGGTCCGGAAGGCCCGCGCGGCGGCGCCCTCAAGGCCGGCGACAGCCAGTCGTTCGGCGGCGTCGTGCGGCCGCTCGCGACCGACGACGCGCCGTTCACCTCCGGCCTCGTCGATCGCGGCGAGTCGACGATGGAGTTCGACGACGAGCTGCCGATCCAGCGGCGCGGCGCCGGGGTGTGGATCGCGCTCGGCGCGCTGGTCGTGATCGCGGGCGCGGCCGCCGCGGTCTACTTCCTCGTCCTGCGGACGAAGCCCGCCCACGACCGCACCGCGGCGGCGGCGATCGACGCCGCCGCACCGACGGCCGCGTCACCGATTGACGCCGGCGCGATGCTCGCACCGGGGCCGACCGACGGCGGCGCCGAGACGTCGTCGGCGACCGCGCTCGTCGACGATGCGCGCGCGCAGCTCGACCACGACACGGCCGAGGGGCTGATCGCCGCCGGCCGCGCGCTCGAGCAGGGCGGCGAGTCGGCGCCGGTGCTCGCGATGCGCGCGCGGATGCTGACCGCGCAGGCGCAGATCGACGAGGACGAGGCCGACCTCGCGCCCGACGCGGCGACCGCCGACAAGGTGCGCCGCGACGGCAAGCAGCTCGTGCTCGACGCGCTGACGCTGGCGCAGAAGGCGCTCAAGGCGTCGGCGACCGACCCCGACGCGAACCTCGCGATGGCCGACGTCCTGCGCCTGCAAGGCAAGCCGGCCGCCGAGGTGCGCCGCTACCTGTCGGCGGTGAAGGGCGACGCGGCCGCGCAGCGCGAGGCGACGCTCGTCGACGCGCTGGTCGACCTGCGCGACAAGCAGACGCCGAAGGCGAAGGACGCGCTGACGAAGCTCGACAGCGGCGACGGCGCGCTGGAGAAGAGCGGCGATGTCCGCGCGCGCTGGCGGCTCGCGCTGATCGCGAACGCCGCGAAGCAGCCCGACGCGGCGCGCGCGGCGGCCGAGGCGGTGCTCGCGGCACAGCCGGATCATGCGGGCGCGCGGGCGCTGCTCGCGAAGGTCGACGCGGTGGCGTCGACGGATCCGATGCCGCCGGAGGTCGGGAGCGGCGGCGGCAGCGCCGGCGCGACGACCGGCAGCGGCAGTGGCAGCAGCGGCAGCGGCAGTGGCAGCAGCAGCGTCGGGCCCGTCACGTCGCCGCACGGCGGCGGCGAGCCCGGTCCGTCGGCGGGCGAAGGCTACGACCGCCTGCTCGACAAGGCGAACAAGCTCGCCGAGGTCAACTGCGCGCAGGCGATGCCCTACTACGAGAAGGCGCTCGAGGCGAAGCCGAACAGCGTCGAGGCGCTCACCGGCATGGGTTACTGCCACCTCGACGCCAAGCAGTTCTCGTCGGCGCACTCGAAGTTCCGCGCCGCGCTCGGCATCTCGCCGCGCTACGAGCGCGCGCTGTGGGGCGTGGCCGAGATGTACCAGCAGCAGGGCCGCCCCGACCTCGCGATCAGCGCCTACAAGGACTACCTCGAGGTCTATCCGAACTCGGTCGCCGCGCAGCGCCAGCTCGATCGGCTGCAGGGCAAGGCGCCGGGCGCGCCCACGCCGCCCGAGGACAGCGGCGGTGACAGCGGCCCGGCGACGACGCCGTCGCCCTCGCCGGCGACGACGCCCTCGCCCTCGCCGTCGCCGGCCACGACCCCGAGCCCGACGCCGGCCCCGACGCCGCCGACGCCGCCGCCCGCGGCCGCGGCGCGTCCGGACCTGCCGCCGTCCGAGCCGACCACCACGCCTTGAGGTCGACGGGCCGCGCGGGCGGTCCCCCCTCGGCTCCGAGCGCAGCTCGGGCCGGGGCTCTTCCGTGTCGAGATCGGCCGCGGGTTCTTGCCCGAGGCCGAACGATCGAGAGAGGGACCGTGAAGCGGTCCCGAGGAGACGAGATGCGCCAGACCATCCTGTGCACGGTGGCCGCGCTCGCGCTCGCGAGCTGTGCCACCAAGACGAAGCCGGCCGGCAGGCACGACGCCGGCGATCCGTGGGCCTCCGCATCGAGCGGCTCGGGCAAGGCCGCCGGCGCGGCGAAGCCATCGGCGCTCGGCGGCGGCGACCCGATGGAGATGTTGAAGAACATCGCCGAGAACCTGAAGAAGCCGGGGCCGTACGAGGCGCCCGTCGAGAGCGCCGGCTACGACGCCGCGAAGCCGCACGTCGGCGTGCTCACCCTCGACGGGACGATCGGCGAGCTGCCCACCTTCTCGTGGACCGGCGGCATGAACGACGTCATCCCGCTGCGCAAGCTGACGCGCCGCCTGCGCGAGCTGGCCGCCGACCCGAACCTGACGACGCTCGTCCTCCGCGTCGACGAGGTCCACGCGTCGTTGCCCGACCTCGCCGAGCTGCGGCTCGCGTTCGCCGACCTGCGCGCGAAGGGCAAGCACCTGCTCTGCCACACCGAGGGCGCGTCGAACGCCGGCTACGTGCTGCTCAGCGCGTGCGAGCGGATCGTCCTCGCGCCGACCGGCGAGATCTCGCTGACCGGCCCCGCCGCGATGCCGATCCACCTGAAGGGGCTGCTCGACAAGCTCGGCGTCACCGCCGACTTCCTCCACATCGGCGCGTACAAGGGCGCGGCCGAGCCGCTGACGCGCGATCGCCCGTCGAAGGAGATGGAGGAGACGCTCGACGCGATCCTCGACCGCGCGTACGCGACGATGGTCGACACCGTCGCCGCCGGCCGCGGGCTGACGGCCGACCAGGTGAAGGCGCTGATCGACGAGGGCATCTTCACGTCGCAGCGCGCGGTCGACGCCAGGCTCGTCGACGAGATCGCGACGTTCGAGGAGTTCCGCGACAAGGCGGCCGGGCAGGTGCCGTGGGGCAAGCTCAAGCTGTCCGACGACGACGACGACTCGCCGGGCGGCGCGATGATCAAGGTCGCGCGCTTCCTCGGCGCCGTGCCGACGTCGCGGCCGACCTCGCCGCACGTGGCGCTCGTCTACGCGGTCGGCGACGTCAAGGACGGCGACGGCGACGGCACGCTCGGCGCGCGCCAGGAGATCGCGTCGCGCACGCTGGTGGCCGCGCTGCGCGTGCTCGCCCACGACGACAGCGTGAAGGCGGTCGTGCTGCGCATCGACAGCGGCGGCGGCAGCGCGCTCGCGTCGGAGCTGATCTGGCACGCGGTCGCCGAGGTCAAGGCGGCCAAGCCGGTGATCGTGTCGATGAGCGACGTCGCGGCGTCGGGCGGCTACTACATCGCCTGCGGCGCGACGAAGATCTTCGCGCTCGACGACACCCTGACCGGCTCGATCGGTGTCGTCGGCGGCAAGATCGCGCCGGGCGGCGCGCTCGCCAGGCTCGGGGTGACGACGTTCCCGCGCGGCCGCGGCAAGCGGGCGACGATGAACGCCAGCCTCGATCCGTGGACCGACGACGAGCGCGCCGCGATCCAGGCGACGATGGAGTCCGTCTACGACACGTTCGTCGATCGCGTGGCGGCGGGCCGCGGCAAGAGCCACGCCGACATCGACGCGATCGCGCAGGGCCGGGTGTGGACCGGCACCGACGCGAAGCGGCTCGGGCTCGTCGACGAGATCGGCGGCCTCGACGCGGCGCTGGCCGAGGCGAAGAAGCAGGGCGGGCTCGGCGACGACGCGACGGTCGAGGAGTACCCGGCCGAGATCACGCTGCGCGACATCGTCCACAGCCTCGGCGCGGTGCAGCTCCCGTTCGGCATGGGCGGCGCGGTCGAGACCGCCGCGCGCGAGCTGTCGCCGGAGGCGGCCGACGTCGTCGAGCACACGCTCGAGCAGCTCGCCAGCTTCCGGACGACGCACGTGCAGGCGGTGGCGATCCTGCCGGTCGTCTTCGAGTAGCGCGCCGGCGGCGGCGTTCGGAGAAACTCGCGCGGGCGCCTCCGCCGCGGCGCGCGCGACGTCTATGATCGCAGCATGAGGTGGACTCGCGCGGCGGCCCTGGCGGCCGGTCTGCTCGCGGTGATGGTCGGCGCGCGGCCGGGGCTCGGCGATCCGGCGGTCAAGCTGACGGCGGCGTCGGAGGGGACGATCCGCATCCCGATCGCGGCCGACGCGGACCAGCTCCGGCGCACGTTCCGGCTGGTGCCCGACGGGGTCGACCAGGTCGAGGTGACGGCGGTGCGCGCCCTCGACTGCACCGACGATCACAGCCAGTCGTGCACGGTCACGGTCGTGCCCGGCGGCTGCGCGGCGGGGTGCACGCTGAGCGCGACGCAGGCAGGCGAGGTGACGATCGTCGCGGCGACGCCGGCGCCGGGCACGTACACGGCCTCGATCGAGATCGTGTACGCCCAGCCGGGCGCGGGCGCGGCGGGTGCGGGTTCGGCGGCGCGCGTGGAGGCCGTGGCGCCGACGACGCTGGTGGTGACCCGGCCGGCGCCGACGGTGACGACGCTCGATCTGGTGGTGGCCGGCGGCACCGCGACGGAGATCTCGAAGGGCTTCGGCGGCGCGACCGCGACGTTCGACCTGCGGCTGCTCGACGACAGCCTCGCGGTGCCGGTCACCCGGAGCGCGGCGCCGGCCGACGGCGGCGCGGTGCCGGCGGCGCCGAAGCCCGGCAGCTACGACGTCGTCGTGATGGCGGCCCCGCTCGTGCGCAAGAACGGCAACGACTCGCTGGCGTCGCCGGCGACGGTCAGCGTCAACGGCCACGCCGACCAGAGCACCGTCACGATCGACGGGCGCGGCGGCACGCTGCGCCTCCGCTTCGCCGGCATCGATCATCCCGGCACGTACCAGTCGACGGTGCGCGTGGTCGCGCCGGGCCACACCGCGCAGGAGATCACCTGCACGATCACCGTCGGGGACGCCTGGTGGATCGCGGGGCTGCTGATCGCGCTCGGCGCGCTCGCGTCGTACGGCGTGCAGTGGTGGGTCGGCACCCGCCGCAAGGGGCTCGTGCAGGACCGCGAGCTCGTCCGCCTGCGCGACCGGCTGCGCGAGCTCGCCGCCCGCCCGGGGTTGCTCGACCGCGATCGCCGCCTGATCGCCGCGCTCGAGCGCGAGCTCGCCGACCGCCGCGAGGCGACCACCGACGGTTCGCTCATCGACGCGGACGCGCTCGCGCGCTTCGGCCGCCGCATCGATCTCGCCGGCGAGCTGGCGCGGGCCGGCCAGGACGTCGAGAAGCTGCCGCTGGCCGCGCGCGCCACGCCGCGCCAGACCCTCGACGCCGACGCGGTCAAGCTGACCGACCGCGGCGCCGACGACACCAAGCTGCGCGCCGTCGAGGAGGAGCTGCAGGGCCTCGCCACCGACAACGTGCGGCGCGCGGCGCTGATCGACGTGCTGAACGCGCTCGACAGCGCCACCGCGCAGGCCGAGCTGGCGCTGTCGCCCGACCTGCAGCAGCGGATCGCCGCCGAGGTCAGCCCGGCGCTGCGCGCGGCGCACGCGGCGCTCGACGCCGACCAGCTCGACCTGCTCGATCAGCAGATCGCGGCCGGCCGCCTCGCGCTCGCGCGCATCGAGGCCGCGTCGCTCGGCGAGCGCGTCCCGGCGGCGCGGCCCGACTACTTCGCCGACCCGGCCGCCTACGCCGCGCTGCGCGCCGACCTGCTCGCGCGGATCGCGGTCATCGACACGGCGCCCGGCGCCGACGACGCGGTGCGCGAGTACGAGGCGGCGCTCGCGCGGCTGGCGCAGGCACGCGCGGCGGCGATCGCGAGCTGGTGCCGGTCGCTCGCCGCCGGCCGGCCCGCCGAGGAGCGCTCGCGCCTCGAGGCCGACGCGGTGAAGCTGGACGCCGCGCGCAACGGCGCGCCCGCCGACGCCCTGCGCGCCGGCGACGAGGTCCTCGACGACGCGAGGGCGGTGCTCGCCGGACCGCAGCCCTCGCTGACGGCCGCGCACACGCACGGGCGCGCCCTCGCGCCGCCGCCGCTGGCCTCGATCCCGGCCGCGGTGAGCAGCATGCTGCCCGCGCGCCTGTCGGTGCGCGAGCTGACCGGTCAGGTCGCGTTCGGCGACGCGGTCGTCCTCGCCGTCGTCACCGCGGTGGCGGTGGTGACCGGCCTGCGCCTGCTGTGGGCCGGCAGCCCGACCTGGGGCAGCGCCGACGACCTGCTGACCGCGTTCCTGTGGGGCGCCGGCCTCCACGCCGTCGGCAACGACAGCTTCAAGGGCCTCCTCGGCCTCAAGTCGACCCTCGGCACGACCACATGAGCGCGCCACGCGCCCGCGGCCGTCAGTGCCAGCCGGAGACGACCTCGCGGAGCTCGCCGACGCGGGCCTTCGACAGCGAGCCGACGGCGGCGAGGCAGAGGCCGTCGGGCGTGAGGACGCGGCGCGCGGTCGCGACGATGTCGTCGGCGGTGATCGCCGCCATCGCCGCGAGGCGGTCGCTCAAGGCGGGCGGCGGATAGTAGAGCGCCGTGCCCCCGAACCAGCCGGTCATCGCCGCGGGATCGTCGAGCGTCGCCAGCGTCTCGTAGCGGTAGCGCGTGCGGATCTTCTCCAGCTCCGCCGCCGTGATCGCCTGGTCGCGCAGCCCGGCGAGCAGGCCGAGGATCTCGGCCACGAGCTTCGGCAGCTTCGCGTTCGCCGTCGCGCCGGTCACCTCGAAGAGCGCCGCGTCGGCGAGCGGCTCGATGCCGGCGCCGATCGAGTACGCCAGCCCCTGCTGGTCGGCGAGCTGGTAGTGGAGCCGGGTCGACATGCCGTCGTCGAGCGCGCGCAGGAGCCCGACGAACGCCGGGTAGGCGGGATCGAGCTCGGGCACGCCGCGGAACAGCATCGCCAGCGTCGTCTGCGCGCCGCTGTCGCGCACGTGCCGCCAGCGCGGACCGCGCGTCCCCGCCGGCGCCGGCTCGGGCACCGCGGGCGTGCCGCGCGGCAGGCCGCCGAGCTGGCGCTCCGCGGTGGCGACGACCTCATCGTGCGAGACGGGGCCGGCGACGCAGACGATCGTGTTGGTCGCGCCGTAGTAGCGGGCGAAGTGGGCGCGCACGTCCGCCTCGGTGAAGCGCTCGACGTTCGCGCGCGGGCCGATGATGCGCTGGCCGAGCGGGTGGTCCTCGAAGGCGAGGCCGCGCGCGATGTCGTCGACGTTGATCTCGACGTCGTCCTCGTCGTAGTCCTCGTTGATCTCCTCGAGGACGAGCGCGCGCTCGAGCTCGATGTCGGCGAAGCGCGGCCGGCCGAGCAGCTCGCCGAGCAGCGCCAGCCCGGCGCCGACCCGGTCGGGCTCGAAGCCCATCGACAGCAGCGTGTAGTCGCGGCCGGTCTCGGCGTGCAGGGTCGAGCCGAGCCGCTCGATCGCGGTGTTGAGCGCCAGCGACGTCGGGTGCTGCTCGGTGCCGCGGAACAGCATGTGCTCGACGAAGTGCGACAGGCCGTTGTCGCGCGCGCCCTCGAAGCGGGCGCCCACCTTGACGAACGCGGCCACCTGCGCGGTGTGCAGGTGCGGCATGGCGACGGTCGTCACCCGCAGCCCGTTGGCGAGCGTGGTGGTGGCGACGGCGGGATCGATCGACGAGGCGGACGGCGTGGCGGGGAAAGCAGGCACCGGCGCGCAGATCTAGCACGCGGGTGCCGCCGGCGGGGTCCCGGCCCGCGGTTGACGGATCCGGTCCCGGGGCGTATCACCGGGTGAAGGTCCTCCATGTTCAAGAAGATTGTGGTCGCCGAGGACGACGACGCGATCGCGTTCATGGTCAGCATGGCGCTCGGCGACGCGGGCTTCCTCTGCCTGCGCGCGCACAACGGCGAGGAAGCGCTCGCGCTCGTGCGCGCCCACGACCCCGATCTGCTCGTGCTCGACATCATGATGCCGCGCCTCGACGGGCTCGAGGTCGCGCGCCGGCTCAAGGCCGACGTGATGTGGTCGCGCACGCCGATCCTGATGCTGACCGCGCTCGCCTCCGTCGAGAACCAGGTCGAGGGGATCGACGCCGGCGCCGACGCCTACCTGCCCAAGCCGTTCGACCTGCGCGAGTTCCAGGCGAAGGTGAAGGCGCTCATCCGCGCGACCAAGCGCGAGCGCGACCGCAACCCGACGACGGACCTGCCCGGCTCGCGCGCGATCGACGGCCACCTCGAGGAGCTGCTCAAGGCCGGCAAGCCGGTCGCGGCGCTCCACGTCGACGTGCTCGGCTTCGACGAGTACGCGGACTCGGTCGGCTTCACCGCCGCCGAGGAGACGGTGCGCGCGCTGGCCAAGCTCATCCTCGACGAGGCGCGGGCGGCGAGCGACGGCTCGGCGTTCCTCGGCCACCTCGGCGGGTCGGACTTCATCGTCGTGACGACGCCGGCGCTCGCCGAGCCGCTGGCGAAGCGGCTGGTCGAGCAGGGCGAGGCGAGGCGCGCGGAGCTGTTCCGCGACGCGAGCGCGCGCGGGCTCGTCGTGGCGGTCGCGACGACCGAGGGCCTCGGCACCCACGACGCCGAGAAGCTCGGCAAGCGGCTCGGGCAGGCGATGAAGGCGGCCAAGCACGCCGGCACCGCGGGCCACGTCGTGTGGTCGCCGCCGGCGGCGTGACCGCGTGACGCGCGGGCCCGGCGAGCGGACGCCGGCCGCGAGGCCGTCCGGCGGATCCGCCGACCCGCGCGAGGAGCTGGCGTCGGCGGAGACGGAGCTGCCGGCGGCGCGCGACGGTGCCGGCGCGGCGTCCGGCGGCGGCGAGGCCGCGGGGCGGAGCGGCCGCATGCGCGCGATCGGCCCGGGCGACGAGCTCGGCCGTTACGTCATCGGCGACGAGCTCGGCGCCGGCGGCATGGCGACCGTCTTCCGTGCGCGCGACCGCGAGCTGCGCCGCGACGTCGCGGTGAAGGTGCTCTTTCCGCACCTGGCGAAGAAGGCCGAGGTGACGCGGCGGTTCCAGCGCGAGGCGCGCGCCGCGGCCGGCCTCGAGCACCCGAACATCCTCCGCGTCTACGACGTCGGCGGCGCCACCGGCGACCTGCCGCCGTACATCGTCATGGAGCTCGTCCCCGGCGGCACGCTGCGCGAGCTGGTCCCGCGGACGGGCGAGGCGCAGGCCGCGAGCGCGGACGGTGACCACGACGCGCCCGCCTTGCCGGCGGAGACGGTCGCGTGCGTCGGCGCGCTGGTGTGCGAGGCGCTGGCGGCGGCGCACGCGGCCGGCATCGTCCACCGCGACGTCAAGCCGGGCAACGTGATGTTCTCGACGGACGGGCGGCTCTTGCTCGCCGACTTCGGCGTCGCGCACCTCGACGACGACGACTCGCTGCTGACGCGGACGGGCGCGTTGCTCGGCACGCCGTCGTTCATGGCGCCGGAGCAGGCGCTCGGCCACGGCGTCGACGCGCGCAGCGACCTGTACGCGGTCGGCGCGACGCTCTACCAGCTCGCGACCGGCAGCATGCCGTACAGCGGCTCGACCGCGAAGATCGTCACCGAGGCGAGCAAGGGCACGGCGGTGCCGGCGGCGCGGCGGCGGCCCGCGATCGGCGGCGAGCTGTCGCGGCTGATCGCGCGGCTGATGGAGCCGGAGCCGGCGAGGCGGCCGGCGAGCGCGGCGGAGGCGGCGCGCGAGCTGCGCGCGTTCGCGGCGGCGGGCGGCATCGACGATCCGGCGGCGGAGCTGAAGGCGCTGGCGCGCGACCGGGCGGGCTACGCGGCGGCGCGGACGCCG
>DASZXE010000763.1:0-4039 GCA_035546475.1 Kofleriaceae bacterium | reverse complement strand
GAGCCGCAGCGCACCGCCGTCGGTGACGAGCCACAGCTCGGCGCCGCGCCGCTCGATCACGCCGACCCACGGCCGCCCCTCGCCGGCGACGTCATCGATCACCAGCCGCCCGGCCACGACCCGCGCGCGCTGGCCGCCGAGCCGCGCCAGCATCGCCGCGCCCTCGTCCGCCGTCACGTCGATCGACGACGCCTCCACCGGCGCCGGCCTCGCCACCGCGTGCGGCCCGTCCGCGCGCGCCGGCCCACCGATCGCCAGCGCGGCGCAGAGGATCGCCGCGCGCCCACCGGCCGCCATCAGTCGGTCGCCGGCACGTCGCGGTCGTCGCTCGCCGCCTCGCGCTCGCGCTCCAGCGCCGCGTCGAGGTCGAGCTCGTCGTCGGGCGCCGCCAGCGCCGCGAGGTGCGCCTGCAGCTCCATGATGACGTCGAGGTCGAGCCCGACGAACTGCACGCCGACCCCGCACAGCCCGCGCACCACCACCGCCTCGGCATCGACCGAGCCGTCGCCCGCCGCCCACCGCACCAGCGCGGGCAGGACCAGCGGCTCCGCGCGCGACGCGACGTCGATCGCCAGCTCCACCGGCGCGCCGACCGGCCAGTCGGCGTCGATCACGAACGCGCCGCCGGCTCCGATGTCGAGCGCCTCGCCGTCCTCCCACTCGTCGCCCGGCGTGCGGTGACGAACCGGGATCCTGCCGCCCGAGGGACGCTCACGATGGTGTCGTCGTCGTTCCCGCCTGGTGACCATCCGCCTCCAGCATACCCGCCGAGCCCGAGCAAGGTAGGGCAACCGCCCGCTTTACGCCCCCGGTCCGACCGTATACGTTCGCCGCGCCTTGAAGGTCCACTTCATCGGAATCGGCGGCACCGGCATGGGCGCCGTCGCCGGCCTGCTCGCGGCGGCCGGCCACGAGGTCCGCGGTTCGGACACCGCGGTCTACCCGCCGATGAGCGACCAGCTCGCGGCCCTCGGCATCCCGGTCTTCGAGGGCTTCGCCGCCGCCAACCTCGAGTGGCACCCGGACGTCGTGGTGGTCGGCAACGTCAACTCGCGCGACCACGTCGAGGTCCTGGCGGCGCAGGAGCGCGGCATCCCGCTCACCTCGTTCCCGGCGGTGCTCGGCGAGCAGCTCCTCGCCGGCCGCCACTCG
This sequence comes from Kofleriaceae bacterium, assembly GCA_035546475.1. GTDB lineage: Bacteria > Myxococcota_A > Polyangia > Haliangiales > Haliangiaceae > UBA2376. Next base: position 2,887 of record DASZXE010000763.1, on the reverse strand, counting down.
ATCGTCGTCGCCGGCACCCACGGCAAGACGACCACGACGTCGCTCGTCGCCCACATCCTGATGGAGGCCGGCCGCGATCCCGGCCTGTTCGTCGGCGGCGTGCCGATCGCGCTCGGCCAGGGCTGGTACCTCGGCAAGGGCGAGGAGTTCGTCGTCGAGGGCGACGAGTACGACACCGCCTTCTTCGACAAGGGCTCGAAGTTCCTCCACTACCGCCCGCGCACCGCGATCCTCACGTCGGTCGAGCTCGACCACGTCGACATCTTCGCGTCGTTCGAGCAGGTCCGCGAGGCGTTCCGCAAGTTCGTCGTGACGCTGCCGACCGACGGGCTGCTCGTCGTCTGCCAGGACCAGGCGGAGGCGCTCGCGGTCGCCCAGGCGGCGCGCTGCAAGGTCGAGACGTACGCGGTCGCCGACGACGGCGCCGAGCAGGTCGCCGGCGCGACCTGGTGCGCGAGCGACCTCGCGTACCAGAAGACCGGCCGCATGGCGTTCGACCTGACCGGTCGCGGGCAGGACCTCGGCCGCTTCGAGACGCTGCTGGCGGGCCGCCACAACGTGGCGAACGTGGTGGCGGCGATCGCGGTCGCGCTCGATCGCGGCGTGCAGGTCGAGATCGTGCGGCGCGCGGTGTCGTCGTTCGCCGGCGTCCGCCGCCGCCAGGAGGTGCGCGGCATCGCGCGCGGCGTGTGGGTCCTCGACGACTACGCCCACCACCCGACCGCGGTGCGCGAGACGCTGAAGGCGCTGCGCCGCCGGTTCCCCAAGCGCCACCTGATCGCCGCCTACGAGCCGCGGTCGGCGACGTCGCGGCGCCGCACCTTCCAGGACGAGTTCGCGCGCGCCTTCGCCCACGCCGACCTGGTCGTGGTCGGCCGCCTGTTCGATCCGACCCGCATCCCGAAGGAGGAGCGGTTCGATCCCGAGCGGCTCGCGCTCGACCTGCACCAGGCCGGCACCCAGGCGGCGTACGTCCCCGACGTCGACGCGATGGTGAAGCAGGTCGCGGCCGCGGCCGGGCCCGGCGACGTCGTCGTCGCGCTGTCGTCGGGCAGCTTCGACGGCTTCCACGACAAGCTGCTCGACGAGCTGGGCGACGCGGTGGTGCCCGCGCGCCGCGTCGACATGGCCGCCGTGCGCGCGATGCTGGCCGCCGTCGAGCTGCCCGCCGACGAGTCGGCCGACGATCGCTTCGGCAGTTGCTGGGTCCTGCGCAACGAGCACGGCCTGGTCGGCACCGTCGGCCTCGATGTCCTCGGCGACGACGCGATCCTGCGCAGCCTGGCGGTGACGCCGGCGGTGCGCGGCCACGGCTACGGCTGGATCCTCGCCGACATCGCCGTGCAGTGGGCGCGCTTCCGCGGCTGCCAGCGCATCTACCTGCTGACCGCGCACGCGAGCGAGTTCTTCGCGGTCAAGCTCGGCTTCCGCGTCGTCGAGCGGTCGACGGTGTCGCCGGCGGTCGCCGAGACCCCGACGTTCCAGGGCTCGACCGACTCGAAGTTCGTCGCGATGCGCCTCGATCTCTGAACCCGCCGGCTCTGACCCCGCCGGCTCTGAACCCGCCGGCTCTGACCCCGCCGGCGGCCGTGATCGGGTAGTGATCGGGCATGACCGAGCTCGACGACGCCCTCGCCCTGGCGCTCGCGGTGGCCGCCGACGCGGCGCGGCTCCTGCGCGGCGCGCGAGCGTCCGAGATCCGGACGAAGACGGATCCGACCGACCTCGTCACCGAGTGGGACACCCGCAGCGAGGAGCTCATCCGCGCCGCGCTCGCGCGGGCGACGCCGTCGATCCCGATGCTCGGCGAGGAGGGCGGTGGCGACGAGACCGCGGCGCGCCGGTGGGTGGTCGATCCGATCGACGGCACGGTGAACTTCGCCCACGGGCTGCCGCTGTGGACGGTCTCGATCGCGCTCGAGCAGGGCGACGACGTCGAGGTCGGCGTCGTGACCGCGCCGGCGCTCGGCTGGACGTTCGCGGCGCGCCGAGGCGGCGGCGCGCGGGTGACCCGCGGCACCGACGAGGAGCCGCTGCGGGTGAGCGCGATCGGCGCGCTCCGCAAGGCGCTGCTCGTCACCGGCTTCCCGTACGACCGGGCGACGTCGCCCGACAACAACTTCGCCGAGTGGGAGCACTTCCAGCGGCGGGCCGGCGCGTGCCGGCGGCTCGGCGCGGCGTCGCTCGATCTCTGCCTGGTGGCGGCCGGCAACTTCGACGGCTACTGGGAGCGGAAGCTGAAGCCGTGGGACGTCGCCGCCGGCGCGCTCGTCGTCGCCGAGGCAGGAGGGCGTGTGACCGATACACTCGGAGGCCGGTTCCGCTCGCGATCGGGCCACGTGGTCGCGTCCAACGGTGCTATTCATGACGCGATCGTCGCCGAGCTGGCCGAGGTAGCCGCCCGGCGTGCCCCCGTGGAGAGCCGATGAAGCGCACCGCCCCGTCGATCGTCGCCCTGCTGTTCCTGGTCGCCTCGGGGGCGGCCGTCACCTGGGAGACGACGGTGGCGCGCGCGCAGCCGGCCGGCGCGGCGAAGCCGAAGAAGCCGAAGGCGAAGAAGCCGGCGCACGCGGACGCGAGCGGGGCGACGGCGGGCAGCGCGGCCGATGCGTCGGTGCTCGATCCGTACGGGCTCGGCGGGACGGTGCCGCTCGGCACGACGACGAAGCCGAGCGGGCCGCTCGATCCGTACACGGGGACGGCGACGCCGGCGCCGGCGGCGGCAGGTGCGAAGCCCGCGGCGGGCGCGGCGGCGAAGCCTGCGGGCGGCGCGGCGCCGATCGACCCGTACGCGCCGTACGCGACCCCGACGCCTGCGGGCGGGACGACGCCGGCGACTGCGCCGGTGGATCCGTACGCGCCTGCGAAGCCGGCGGGCGGCGCCACG
>DASZXE010000762.1:0-6130 GCA_035546475.1 Kofleriaceae bacterium | reverse complement strand
GGTGCCGAGCGCGATCGCCGCGGCCTGGCGGACGGGCGGGCTGCCGTCGTCGAGACGGCGGATGAGCCCCTCGACCGCGCCGGCGTCGCGCTGCGCGCCGAGCGAGGTCGCCGCCTCGGCGCGAACCTCGGCCGCGTCGTCGACGAGCGCGGCGCGCAGGCCCTCGAGGGCGGCGTCGCGGCCGGCGCCGGTCACGTCGCCGAGGACGTCGGCGGCCAGGACCCGCGCCTTCACCGAGCCGCTCCGCAGGTCGCGCAGCGCGGCCGGCAGGGTCACGATGCGTGACGGCGGCATCAGCATGGACGGTGACGTAGCACACTGACGCTGGCACCACGGTCACATCCGGCGCGGGCGGCACTCCATCCTGGCGCCGGTGCCGCGGAGCGCGCGGTTGCCGGCCCCGCCCGGATGGAGCAAGATCGGGCGGTGTCGTGGGCGCCCCGGCGGCGGCGCCTGGCTGATGCGGCAGCGGCCGCGAGAGGACGACGATGCCTGGAACCACCGGCATGGGCAGAGACGGCGACCGGCGGCGGCCGGCGTACGCGTTCGAGGAGCAGGGCCGGCCGACCGCGCGGCGGTTGCTCATGGCCCTCGACCCGCAGCTCGGTGTCCTCGAGCGCCTCGAGCACCTGACGCCGCGGCTCGACGGCCTGCCGGTCGTGGTGCGCGCCAGCCTGCCGGATCCCGACGGCGGTCCGAGCCGCCAGGTCTACGGCCGCGGCGCCAACGGCGACGACGCGCTGGTCTGCGCGGTCTCCGCCGGCTTCGAGCGCCACTGCGCCGACGTCTTCCTGCGGCAGGGCGAGATGGCGGGCGTCGCGCTGACGACCGGCGCGCGCGTGCGGGTCGATCCGTTCCTCCTCCTCGACCGCTGCGGGCTCGGCTGCTCGCGCGAGATGCCGGGCGCGATCGAGCACGCCGCGCTCGAGGCGAGCGAGCGCAAGGCGATGGCGTCGGCCCTGTCGAGCGGCACCTTCGGCCCGAAGCTCGACGAGGCGACCGCGCCGGCCGACCTCGCCCGCATCCTCGACTGGCACCGCGGGCGGGCCTGCACGGTGACGTCGGTCGTGATCGATCGCGAGCCGCCGGTGGTGGCGGTCATCTGCGTGCCGGCCGTCGACGACTCGGCGGCGGTGATCGGCGTGGCCGCGGCGCGGACCGGCGTCTCGGCGTGGCGCGACGCCGCGATGGAGATGCACATGGTCTTCCTCGCGCGGGCGCGGCGCGACCGCAACGGCGAGCTGCGCCACGGCGGCGTGCCGACCGACGCCGGCGAGGTGATGGCGATCGACGGCGCGTGGGCGTGCACGCGCGAGGAGCTGCAGGAGACGCTGTCGCTCAGCCGCCGCTCGATCGACAGCTCGACGATCGCGCCGTGGTCGCGGACGATCGCCGGCATCGCCGTCGACATCACGACCGCCGCCGCCGCCAGCATGGACCGCAAGGTCGCGGCGGTCGCCCTCGGCGAGTCGCCCGACCTCTGGTGACGGTGGCGACGGTCAGGGAGCGTCGAGGCTGGTGACCTCGCGGATCTTGTCGGCGGGGACGTGGGCGAGGATCGCGCGGTAGAGCTCGGCCTTGCGCTCGACGTCGTACGGCGCGGGCGCACCGTCGCCGGGGACGAGCAGGCTGTGGTCGGGCGTGCCGCCGTCGACGAAGCAGGTGCCGGTCGACGGCGACGCGACGACCTTCACGACCGCGGCCCACGGCAGGCGGAAGCGCCGCTCGCCGCCGCGCAGCACCTCGAGCGCGTCGTCGTCGACGGCCACGACGTACTTCCACGCCGGCGACCACAGGTAGGCGACGCCGAACGCGAGGGTGAGCCCGCCGACGAACGCCACGCCGCCGTGGCCGCGCGCGCCGGCGAGCCCGGCCACCAGCGCGCCGAGCACGACCGCCCCCCACGCGAGCCGGCCGAACCTCGGACGGAAGCGGAACTGCTCGGCCATGCCGTCATGATCGCAGCCCGCGCGCGATCCGCAACCGCCGCCGCCGACAAGCGCGCGAGGAACGGCGCGACCGACGAGCCCGGCCGGATGATCGAGCGCGGCGTGGCCGTCGCGCGCTGCCTGGCCTCGGCGCGCGGCTACGAGCGCGCCGGAGGGCGGCGGCACGGATGATCGGAGGGCGCGCGCGGCCCGCGGGCGTGGGCGGTTGGTTATGATGGCCGCCGCATGGCCGATGACCACGCTGCTTCCAGGGACGACCGCGCCGCCGCGCGGCTGTCGGTCTCGTTTCCGGCGACGATCGAGTCGATCGGCCAGGCGCCGGTGACGCTCCTGCCGGCGGTGGCGGCGGTCTACCAGCGGGTCAGCGCCGACGAGACCTCGGTCGGCTCGACGGTGTTCGGCACCGTGCGCGACCTGTCGAGCAACGGCGCGTTCATCGCCTGCGATCCGCTGCCGCTGCTGGCGCGGGTGCTGGTCGCCTTCGAGCTGCCGTCGGTCGGGCCGGTCGAGGCGGTCGCCTGGGTGATGTGGAGCCGCGGCGCCGACTGCGACGTCACCGACGCGCACGGCCGCGAGGTGACCCTGCCGCGCGGCATCGGCGTCGTCTTCGAGTCGATGGCGCTCGAGGCGCGGGCCGCGATCGCGCGCCTGGCGAGCTGAGCTACTTGACGCGGGCGCCGGGGCTGAGCGCGGCGGCGCCGGTCGCGGTGACGCCGGCCAGGCCGAGGATCGCGTCGTCGCCGGCCGCGAGGATCATCCCCTGCGAGGTCACGCCGCGCATCGTCCGCGGCGCGAGGTTGGCGACGACGATGACCTGGCGGCCGACCATCGCCTCGGCGGCGATCGCCTCGGCGATGCCGGCGACGATCGTGCGCGGCTGCGGCTCGCCGAGATCGACGGACAGCTCGAGCAGCTTCTTCGCCTTCGGCACCGGCTTCGCGCCGACGACCAGGCCGACCCGCAGGTCGAGCTTCGCGAAGTCGTCGTACTCGATGGTCGGCAGGAGCGGCGCGGGCTCGTGCTTCTCCGCCGGCGCCGCCGCCTCCGCCGGCGCGGCGGCGGCGGCCGGTGCGGCCGCGTCGGCGGGCACGGCTTCGGCGGGCCGCCACCTGACGAGCAGCTCCGACATGCGCTTCGCGTCGATGCGTGGGAAGAGCGGCGTTGGCGGCTGCGGGGCCATTGGCGGCAAATCATCGCCAAGGACTTCAGCACTAGCAGGCCAGCGCGGAGCTACGTCAGTTGGTTGGACGCCGAGCATCGAGTCGATCGCGCGGGCTGCTGCGGGCAAGACCGGCGCGATCATCAGGCGCACGCGCCAGACGATAGACGCGAGCGTGTGGAGCACGTGATCGAGCACATGCTTCTTCGTCGGATCTTTCGCGAGATGCCACGGCTGCGTCGCGTCGACATAGCGGTTCCCCTCGCGCACCAAGCGCCAGATCGCTTCGAGAGCGCGGCTTGGCATCATGAACTTGAAGGCGCTATGCGCGTCTTCCGTCGCCGTCGCGGCGACAGCGTTGGGATGGAAGTGGGGATCGTCCATGGAGGTAGCCAGGCCGGCGTCGCGAGCACCGATGCCGCCGCCGCCGAACCGGACCAGCATGGTAAGAGCGCGGCTTATTAGGTTGCCGAGGTCATTGGCTAGGTCGGCGTTGGTGCGCTCGATCAGGTTCTCGTAGATGAGATCGCCATCGTTGCCGAGCGGCGTCTCGCGAAGGAGAAAGTAACGGAGAGCGTCGGCGCCAAGATCGGGGCGGCCGACGACGAGATCGCTTGCGAGCGCGGTCGCCGATACACGTGTTGCCGGGATCGACTTCGAGATCTTGCGGCTACCGATGGTCCACCAGCCATGACAGAGGACGCTGTGCGGCAGCGGGTGCCCAGCAGCCAAAAGGAACGCGGGCCAGTAGACCGCGTGGAAGCGGAGGATGTCCTTGCCGATGACGTGGATGGCCGAGCGCCAGTAGGTGTCGATCGGGGTCGGCGCCGGCGGCTTCGGGGTCGCCCACGGATCACCGAGCGCCGACAGGTAGTTCGTCAGCGCGTCGAACCACACGTACATGACGTGGCGGCCGTTCTCCTCAGGGTAGCGCGGGTCGTCGGGCACCGGGATGCCCCACTTGAAAGATGTCCGGGAAACGGACAGATCCTTCAGGCCGCCGCGCAGGAAGGCGAGCACCTCGTTGCGGTACTGCTCTGGCTGCACGAAAACAGGGTTGCGCTCGATGTGCTCGATCAGCGGCTTCGCATACTCCGAGAGCTTGAAGAAGTAGGAGGTCTCCTTGGTCACCCACTGCACCGGTCGCTCGTGGGTCGGGCAGACGAAGTCACCGGTCGCGTTCTTGTGCAGCTGGCTCTCGGTGTAGAAGCCCTCGCAGGGGACGCAGTACCAGCCTTCATAACTGCCGAGATAGAGATGATCCGGACTGCGCTCGATGATTTGACGCCACAAGCTGCGGCATACCTCCTTGTGACGTTGCCAGGTTGTACGGATGAACTCACGGGCGAAGCCGTCGGACGTCGTGCTGAGGCCGACCGGGACATCGTTGGCGTCGTTGTCGAAGTACAGTCCCAGCGCGTTCCACGTCTCGAGGAAGCGCGGCGCGACGTCGTCGACGAGCTGCTGCGGCGTGAGGCCGCGCTTGTCGGCGGCTTCCTGGATCTTCTGGCCGTGCTCGTCGGTGCCGGTGAGCATGCGGGTGTCGTCGCCGACCATGTGGTGGAAGCGCGCGAGCGCGTCGGCGACGATCGTCGTGTACGCGTGGCCCAGGTGGGGGACGTCGTTGACGTAGTAGATGGGGGTCGTGATGTAGAAGGCGCGGCTCATGGCGGATCGTCCGGAGGTTCGTCGGGGGCGGGGGGCAGGTCGGTGAGGGCGTCGAGGCCGGCCGGGTCGTCGGCGGCCTCCTCGGCGCCGTCGGAGGTCTCGATGACGTCGAGCGAGTAGTCGGCGTCGGGGGCGTCGGGGGCGTCGGGCGCGGCGTCGGGGCGGCGGCCGCCGGGCGCCTGGCTCGGGAACAGCGGCTGGACCTCGCCGGCGGGGAAGACGACCGACTCGCCGGGGCCGAAGCCGACCCGCACGCGCTGGCGGAGGACGTCGACCTCGACGACGCGGCCCTCGCCCTGCGCGGTGACGACCCGCTTGCCGAGCTTGGGCAGGCCCTTGCGCAGCTCGGCGTAGGTGGCCTGCTCGTAGACGAGGCAGCACTTCAGGCGGCCGCACTGGCCCGCGACCTTGGTCGGGTTGAGGACCAGGCCCTGGTCCTTCGCCATCTTGATCGAGACGGGGACGAACTCGGGCAGCCAGGTCGAGCAGCACAGCTCCTGGCCGCACGAGCCGATGCCGCCGACCTGCTTGGCCTCGTCGCGGGCGCCGACCTGGCGGAGCTCGAGGCGCGCGCCGGTGGTGGTGCCGAGGTCGCGGACGAGCTCGCGGAGGTCGACGCGGTCGCGCTCGTCGGTGGTGAAGTAGAGGTTGATGCGGCCGCCGCGGCCGCCGGCGCCCGGCGGCGCGGCGTACTCGATGCGGAAGACCTTGATCGGCAGGCCGAGGGCGGCGGCGCGCTGCTTGGCGAGCGTGAGGACCTCGCGCGTGCGCTCGGGCGCGGCGTCGGTGGTGCGCTCGTCGGCGGCGGCGCGGCGGATGACGCGGCGCGAGGGCCGCTCGCGGACGCTGCGGCGCGCCGCGGGGACGGCGACGGTGGCGATGCGCGAGCCGCGCTCGCCCTCGACGAGGACGCGGTCGCCGGTGGCGTGGTCGCCGTCGCCGGCGTCGCACCAGTAGATGCGGCCGGTCGGCTCGAGGCGCACGCCGAGGACGCGGACGACCGCGAGGCCGAGGCCGGCCGGGTCGGTCTCGGCGAGGACCGCGGTCGCCGGATCGGGATCGTCGGGGTCGTCCTCGCGCGGGAGGTCGGGCGCGAGCGTGATCGGCGCGGCGGGGCCGTCGTCGTCGGCCGGCGGGGCAGGGGCCGGCGCGGCCGCCTCGGGGCCGGCGAGGTCGTCGTCCCACGACGCGTCGACGGACCGCGCCGGCTCGGGGCGGGCCGGGCGCTCGGCGCGCGGCGCGCGGTCGGGGCGAGCCGCCCGCGCGTCTCGCTCGGGCCGTGGTCCGCGATCGCGATCCGCCCGCGCGTCGCGCTCCGGCCGTTGCTCCGGCCGTTGCTCCGGCCGTTGCTCCG
>DASZXE010000761.1:0-4020 GCA_035546475.1 Kofleriaceae bacterium | reverse complement strand
GCACGCGAGTCTGATCCAACAACCGCGCGGCGACCGGTGACCCGGGACGGCGGAGCGCTCAGCGGCGGCGGCGGCGGCCGAGGACGAGCGCGATGCCCGCGAGGCCGATCAGCGCGGTCGGCGCGCCCCCGCCGCCGGTCGAGCAGCAGCCGCCGCTCTCGTCGTCGCCGGGCCAGCACACTCCGCCGCCGGCCGAGGCGTTGCGGCAGGTGAAGCCGCCCGGGCACGGATCGTCGGCGCCGGGGGTGCAGGACATCACGCACAGCGACTGATCGTCGGCGCTGGCGCACGCGCCCGACTGGCAATCCGCGCCGCCGACGCAGGTGCTGCCCAGGCCCGCCGTCGAGAACGGGTCCGCGATGCACTGCTGATGGAAGCAGGTGTTGCCCTCGGCGCACGGGGCGGCGTCGCTGCAGGCGCAGTCGGGATCGACGGGCAGGGCGCCCGCGCCACATCCGGCGTGGCAGGCACCGTCGGCGCCGCAGGCCAGCTCCGGCACGTGTTGCTCGAGGAACGCGACCTCGGCGTCGGTGCGGCTGTCGGCCCCGAACTCCTGGCAGCTCTGGTCGCCGAACGACGTGACCCCGACCTGGGTCAGCTTGCCGTCGATCATCGCGAACGACGGTCCGCCCGAGTCGCCCTCGCACTTGCCCTTGCCGCCGGTCTGGTCGAAGCACAGCAGCGACGCGTCGGACTCGCCGCCGAAGGCACACGACACCGAGGTCTGGGCGACCACTCGCTCGATCCCGGCGCTGCCATGCTGGGCGGCGCTCGACACCCCGAAGCCGACCATGGTGACCGCAATGCCGATCGGCGCCTTGCCGGGCACGAGGTTGATCGGCACCGGCACGCGATCGGTGACCGGGGTGGCCAGGTGAATGAGGCCGACGTCGTGCCTGCCGAGCGCGTTGATGTCGAACTGCGGGTGCTTGATGGTCTCGGAGGCCCGCACCACGGTGCCCGCGTTCGCGAACAGCGTGACGGTGTCGAGGTGGACGCGGACGCTGGAGGTGATCTGGGCCTGGTTGCCGCCGAGCACCGCCGGGTCGACGCAGTGCGCGGCGGTGAGCACCCAGTCCTTGGTCAAGAGCGTCCCCGTGCACAGGCCGCCACCGACCTCGATGCCGACGGTGGTCGGGAACTGGCCGACGGTCGCATTGGTGCCGCCGACGATCGGCGCCTCGCCGGGACTGGCGAACGCCGGCGCGGCGAAGAGGGTCGACGCGAGGACCAGGCCGAGGGTGCGCATGGCCGCAACTGTCGGCTCGCCGGCCGCCCGCGGCACCGGTCGTCGGCTAACCGACGTTGGCATCTTCCGCGGCCACCACGTCTCGCCGCCGGTGACGGCGCGTTCGCCGCCCGATCCGGGGCGGCGCCATGCCCCGAAGGGAGGTCACCCGCGGCGACCTGCCGCGGGCACGGTCGACGTCAGGGTGACGGCGACGCTGGAGGGCGGTGACGGCGCGGGGCGCGGCGCCAACGATACCGAGGGAGAGGGCGCGCGGTCGCCGTCCGCGGAACACGACCACCTCCATGCCGGCGAGCTCGACGACATCCTCGCCGAGCTCCGTCGACGTTACGACGCGATCCCGCGCACCGGCCCCGGCACCAAGGGCAGACGCGAGCGACTCCTCGGCGCGCTCCGCTACCTGGAGAAGCGCGTGGCCAAGATGCCCTGCGACAAGATCCTCGAGCTAGATATAGAGCCGGGGCACCGGCGCGGTCGAGGGCGCCGTCAAGAACGTCATCGACACGCGATGCGCTGACAGCGGCATGCGCTGGATCGAGGAACGCGTCGAGGCCATGGTGCAGCTCCGCTGCATCGAGGCCAACGGCGACCGGGACGCCTTCGTCGACCTGGTCCACGATCGCATGCGGGCCGACACGCAGCGCGACGGCACCCGACGGCGCCTGCCATCGCCGACACTGGCCAGCTCCCCACGCTCGTGGAGACCGCGTGACATGGGACCCGCGCCGCGTGGCGCGCCGCTCAGGGACGGAGGCTCTTGCAGACGGCGATGCCGTCGGCCATCTGCGCGGCCTCCTCGGTCGTGATGACGCAGCGGTAGGAGCCGGTGCCGATGTTGCGGTACACGGTCGCGTGATAGGGGAGGACGCCTGCGGTCTTGAACGACAGGGTCCAGCCGTCGGCGAGCTGCTGCTCGTCGACGTCCTGGGGCGGCGACGCCGGGTCCGCGCTCAGTTGCTTCTTCTCGTCGTCGAGGGTCGTCTTGGCGACGCCGCCGACGCCGTCCTTCATGATGCTGACCTCGCCGGTCGCCGTCGACAGCCGGGCGCCGCCCTCGGGCGCGACCGGGTCGGCCTCGATCTTCCAGCTTTCCGCGACGTCGGCCTGCAGCGGCAGGTTGGGCAGCTTCTTCGCCGACGCCGCGGGCGGCGTGGCGGCCGGCGCCTTGACCGCGGCCGACGGGGCGGCGGTCTTGCCCTTGTCGGGCTCCTTGCTGCCCTTCTTGCCGCAGCCAGCGGCACCGAGCACGCACGTACCGACGAGGAGGATGGAACCGATCCACGGCGAGGTTCGCTTCATGGTGCGCGAAGCTACCACCGGCGCGGCCGGCGCGACCTCGCCGGTCGCCGGGCCTGCGCTCGGCAAGCGGGCCGCACGGCCTCTCGCTCCCACCGGGCCGGAGCCGGCACGCACGAGGTCGACCGGAGCCGGACCGAGGTAGGTACGGAGAGCCGCATCGAGCGGGACGCGTGCGACGCGACTGGAACCGGTCACGCGGCCGCGGCGCCGCAATGCCATCGACCTGTTCCACCCGGGCGCCCGGAGATGCTCGCGTGTCGCCTTGTCGATGCGAGCAGCCGGGCACGCTCCGGCGTCGTGCGTGGCAGTAGCCGCACTACGGGTGTCGCAGGATCGGCTCCTCGTAGTCCAGGATCCCACTGGACTGTCGACTCGCGAGGTAGCCTTGTATGGTTGCCAGCGATACCGAGAATGGCACGCTCGCGGCGAGGAGCTTGAACCTGGCGAACAGCTCGACGACGCATCCAAGCCCGCGCAGCTCGGCGACGATCAGGGGCATGGCCGCGCTGTCGAAGATCACCGCGCGGACCAGCGAGACCTCGGCCCTGGTCACCACCGACGCGAACCAGGCCGTCCCGTCGGCGTCTCGACGGACCTCCACCGTGTCGCCCAGCGTTGCGACCTTCGCGAAGAAGGGGACGCTGTCGAGAAGGAAGCGATCGGCGACTGCGGTGGATCGAGCCCAGAGGCTCTCTGTCGCCACGGGCGGATAGCCATCCTGGTCTCGAACCAGATGGACGTGAACCTTCTGCCTGGTCTCGATGCTCAGATGCGACTCCCTCTGCTGGATCGCATCCCGGCCGCCAGGCTCGTCATGGTGGGCGTACGAGCCTCAGCGTGTTGAACGCTCCGCACCTCGGGCACGACATGAACCTCTCGACGATGGTGGGATCGACCGAGCCTCTTGTGTCCGTCACGACCAGCTTGGCCTGCTCGCACTGTGGGCAAGGCACGCTCGCCCGCGGGTCGGTCGCCAGCACGATTCCAGCATCCAGCCATCGTCGTGACTCGGGTGTCATGGCTCGAGTGCGTCATGCGCGCGCCACGAGCAGGTCACTGCGGTGGCGGGGCCGTGCAGGGCTCGGTGGCGCGTCGAGGCCACCCCGTCGCTGGTGACGTTCTGTCCGAGGCGGCGAGGTGAGCGCGGCGTGACAGGCGCGGGCCACCGGCCTCATCGGGCCGAGCGCGACCAGGCGCCGCCGGTCGCGATCGGAGAGGCGGCCGACGCGATCGGGCGGATGGGGGTGACGCCGCTCGGCGGGACGACACGGATCGGCGGGACGACGCGGATCGGCGGAGTGACGCGCGGCGCGGCGGCCTGCGGCGCGGCGGCCTGCGCGACCGGCTGGCGGGCGACGGAGAGCGGCGCGACGGCCGGGCGGGCGGGGACGGTCGACGGGGCGACGGCGACCGGCTCGCGCGAGTCGGCGCCGCGCATGACGCGGCGGAGATCGAGGTCGACGTTGGTGTCG
>DASZXE010000760.1:0-20653 GCA_035546475.1 Kofleriaceae bacterium | reverse complement strand
CTGGCCGCGTACGATCGGCGGCGCGTTGCCCCTGGCGCGCGCGAGAGCCGTGCCATCATCGCGCGCGTGAAGCCGAGCAGATCCGCGCGCAGCGCGAAGTCGTCGACGAGCATGAAGGCCGGGGCCGCGAAGGGGACGGCGAAGGCGGAGGCGAAGGCCGCGCCCGCGGCGAAGGCGAAGGCTGCCTCGGGGGCGAAGGCGAAGGCCGCGCCCGCCGCGAAGGCGAAGGCCGCGCCCGCCGCCACCAAGCCCGCGCCCGCCCCCACCAAGCCCGCGCACGCCGCCACCAAGCCCGCGGCCGCGACCCGGAAGCCCGCCCCCACCGCGCAGGCGAAGCCCGCCGCCGCCCACGCCAGGGTCCCGCGCCCCACCGCGCAGGCGATCCCGGTCGCGCCCACCGCCGACCGCACCTACGCGCAGCGCGCCGACCTCGGCGCCCCCGCCGACAGCTACTTCACCCGCCAGCCCGCGCCGATCCGCGCCATCCTCGAGGAGCTGCGCGGCCTCGTCGAGTCGGAGGTGCCCGACGCGACCTCCTCGCTCAAGTGGGGCATGCCGGTCTACGCGATCGGCGGCAAGAGCATCGTCTCGCTCGCCGCGCACACCTCGCACGTCAACCTGATCCTCTGGGGCCCGCCCGACGCCTACCTCGACCCGCACGGGCATCTCTCCGGCGAGGGGAAGACCGGCCGCCACCTCAAGGTCACCTCGCTCGACGACCTGCCGCGCAACGAGATCCGTGGCTGGGTGCAGACCGCCGCCGACCGCGCCCGCGGCGCCGCCCGCTGACGTCAGGGCGGCGGCCCGGCGGTCACCGTCACGTCGGTGCCGCGGGCGAGCCCGAGCACGACCTTGGTGCCGACCGGCACCTCGATCAGGTTCCAGCCGAGCATCGAGCGCGCGCCGCGGATGTCGTGGCCGTCGATCGACACCACGACGTCGCCGACCTTCACGCCCGCCGCCTCGCCGGGGCCGCCCGCGCGCACGTTGCTCACCTTCAACTGGTACGCCTCCGGCTCGGTGTCGGGCGGCTGATCGGCGAACGTGAGGCCGAGGTCGCCGCCCTCGTCGCCGAACTTCACCCGCCGCTTCACGGTCGGGATGTCGCCGACGTCGACGACGCCCGCGCCCGCCGCCACCGTGATCGGGTAGCGGACGATGCCGTAGGTCGACTCCCCGAAGTCGACCGGGAACGCGATCAGGTAGTCCTTGCCGGCCGGCGCGCGCGCGACCTCGAACGTGCCGTCGTCGCCGCTGATGTTCTTGCGATCGCCGTCGTCGCCGAACGTGAAGGTGAACCGGTTGTCGCCGCCCTCGCGCGCCGTCACCCGCGCCGACAGCCCGGCGACCGGCGCGTTGCCGTCGACGTCCACGATGCGGCCGCGCACGACCACGCTGCCCTGAAGGACGAGCGCGAGGTCCGCGCGCTGCTCGCCGGCGGCCAGCGTCACCGACGCCTGCGCGCGCCCCGCCGTCGCGTCGGCGGCGACGACGAAGTTGCCGGCCGGCAGGTCGCGCATCGTGAAGCGGCCGGCGGTCATGTAGAACGACTCGCTGCGCGAGAAGCCGGTCTTCACGTCGCTCACCGTGACATCGAATTCGTCGACGGGATGGCCGTCGGCGGTGGTGACGGTGCCACCGACGAGCCCGGTCGCGCGGATCACGAGCGCGACCGAGCCGCCGATGGCGACGTGCTCGGCGACCGCCTCGCCGCCGCCGCGCCGGAACGCGCGCACGGTGTACGTGCCCGGCGACAGCTCGCGCACGGTGAACGCGCCGCCGGTGTCGGTGACCACCGGCCGGTCGTCGCGATCCCAGGTCCAGCGCGTCTCGCGCGCGGCCTGGCCGGCCAGCGCGCCGGCCGCGTCCGACTCGCGGCTCGCCACCACCCACGCATCGACGACCGCCGCGCCGGTGTCGTCCTTGACCGTGCCGCTGATCGTCCCCGACCGGCTCTCGACGACGAGGTGCACGGTCGCGGTCTTGCCGGCGACGACCTTCACCTTCTCGCCCTGCACGTCGTCGTCGGTGGTGCCCGGCTTGCGGAGCTGATCGGACCAGCCGCGCGACGCGATCACGCGGCGATCGCCCGGCTCGACGCCCTTCACCAGGAAGTGGCCGCTCTCGTCGGAGCGGGTGCTGCCGCCGCCCATGAAGAAGCGGCCGCTCATCACGCGGACCTGCGCGCCGGACACCGGCTTGCCGTCGGTGTCGACGACGTCGCCGGCGACCATGCCCGACGCCGCGAGCACGACGTCGGCCTGCGTCTCCTTGCCGATCGCCACGGTCACCTTCGGCGGCGGCTCCGGGCCGCGCTGCTCGTCGGACCAGACGTGCAGCGCGTACTCGCCGGCGACCAGGCCGGTGAGCAGGAAGCTGCCGTCGTCGCGGCTCAGGTCGTAGCCCCACGACCGCTGCGCGCGCGCGGCGACGCCGGTCGTCTCGGCCGAGACCTCGACGTCGGGGACCGGATCGCCGGCGGCGGTGCGCACGACGCCGCGCACCGAGCCGCCGGTGCTGACCGTCCACACGACGCCGGTGATGTCGTGATCGGCGACGACGATCGGATCGTAGTGGTCCTGCTCGAGCTGGCCGTCGCAGCGGACCGACACCTCGTAGCGGCCGGCGCGCACCGCGGTGAGCTCGACCTGGCCGTCGTCGTCGGTGCGGTCGTTCGCGCGGCGGCCGTTGTCGGTGCCGTGCAACGACAGCCAGCCGCGCGCGCACGGGCGGCGCGCGTCGCCGTCGGCGATCTCGATGCGGCCGCTGACGATGCGCGCCGGGTGCACCTCGATCGTGACGTCGTCGACGTGCTGGCCGAGCCCGAGCAGCACGCTGTCGGCCGGCTCGCCGTAGACGCCGCGGCCGCTCGCGGTCGGCTTGTAGCGGCCGGGCTTCAGGCGCTCGAGGCGAAAGCGGCCCTGCGCGTCGGTGCGCGCGCTGTCCCCGCCGCCCCAGCCGAACGAGTCGTCGCCCTCGCCGTCGCCGACCTGGACGAGGACGTCGGCCACCGGCGCGCGGCTGTCGGCGTCGACGACGACGCCGCCCAGGCTCGACTCCGGCGTGAGCAGGATCTCGACCGCCTGCGCGGGCGCGACCGCGTTCGCCTCGCCGGCGGCGTAGCCCTCGGCCTCGGCGGTGAGCCGCGCCGCGCCGGGCGCCGCCCACAGGCTGAAGTGCCCCTGCGCGTCGGAGCGCCCGTACGACGAGCCGCGCCGCCACCACGAGTCGCTCGCCACCGACACCCGCGCGTCGGCGATCGGCCCGCCGCTCACGTCCTCGACGATGCCCTTCACCTCGACGCCGCCGGGCGCGAGCACGAGGTCGACGCCGTCGCGCACCTGGCCGGGCGCGAGGTGGATCGTGTCGTCCTCGCCGCGCGGCGCGATCCAGCCGGCCGGCGCGTGGCCGGGCGCGGAGGCCGACACCTCGTGGCGGCCCGGCACCAGGCCGGCGAGCCGGTAGGCGCCCGCCGCGTCGGAGCGCGTGCAGGTCGGCTCGCGGCGATCGGCGCTCGCGACGCCGTCGGCCCACCAGCTCGAGCAGACCTGCGCGCCGGCGATCGGTCCGCCGCCCTGCTCGCGCACCGTGCCGCGGATCTCGCCGCGCGTCTGTTGCCGGGCGTCGGGCAAGGCCGACGGCGCGCCCCTCGACGAGGCGAGGAGCGCACCCGCGCCCGGCGCGCGGCCGTCGCTGGTGGCGGTCCGGCCCTTGCCGCGATGGTGCCCGACCAGCCACCACGCGACGACGGCCGCTCCGACGAGCAGCAGGACTCCGGACAGGATCGCGCGCCGGTTCCGCATCGAGCCTCCTGACGATGGGACTGTGACGATGTCACGGTCCCGCTGCAATCGATCGCTCTCGGAGAGGAACCCCGAGCGCGGTGCCGAGTCCGAGCAACCCCGGACCGACCTTCGGTCGGATCCTCGGTGCGCGGGGCGGGTTGCCCGGCGCGTTCGTCTCGCCGATCAATGCCGCACACCGGCGGTGATCGGTAACTTCCTGCCGTCGGCGAGCCCGAACGTCACCGCGGTGCCCGGCGGCACCAGGAGCAG
Source organism: Kofleriaceae bacterium (assembly GCA_035546475.1). Lineage (GTDB taxonomy): Bacteria > Myxococcota_A > Polyangia > Haliangiales > Haliangiaceae > UBA2376. The sequence goes on along the minus strand of DASZXE010000760.1, from coordinate 16,598 downwards.
GCTGCTCGCGAGGCTCGTGTGCGCCGCGCGCACGTCCTGGCCGTCGATCGACACGATGACGTCGCCGGGCTTCAAGCCCGCGACGGCGGCGGGGCCGCCCGCCTCCACCGACGAGACGGTCACCTGGAGCTGGGCCACCGGCGTCGGCGGCGGGCTCTCGCGCGGGACGAAGTCGAAGCCGAAGTGGCCGGCCTGGAGCGGGCTGTCCAGGGTGGCCTTCACCTCCGGGATGTCGCCGAGGTCGACCGGCGCAGCGCTGCTGTCGAGGTCGACCGGGTATAGCGAGTCCCAGTGGTCGTCGATCGGGCCGACCGCGCTCGTGGTCAGCACGTCGAGCCCGACGGGCGCCTCGACCTCGAAGCGGCCGTCGTCGCCGGTCGGCTGCGACGACGGCGCGCGGTTGTCGTCGCCGAACATCGGGAGCTCCCGGCCTTCCACGCGCGACGACATCGACACCACCTGACCCGACAGCGGCGCGCCGGTCGCGAGGTCGACGATCCGCCCGCGCACGCGGAGGTCGCCGGCGAGCGCGAGCGCGAGATCGTCGCGGTGCTCGCCGGCGGCGATCGTGACGTTGGCGTGCGCGCGGCCGGCGGCGGCGACCGCCGTCACCGCGTAGCTGCCGGCCGGCAGGTCGCGCATCGCGAAGCGGCCCCCGTTGCCGGCGAACACCTCGGTGCGCGCGACGCCGGACGTGCCATCGGCGACGGTGATCGTCAGATCGTCGGGCGGCCCGGCGGCGCTGGTCACGACGCCGGCAATGCTGCCGGTCGCGCGGATCACCATCGCGACCGACGTCCCGGTGGCGACGTGAGCGGCGATCGTCTCGCCGCCGCCCTTGCGATAGGCGCGCAGCGTGTACGCGCCGTCGGCGAGGTCGTGGACGGCGAAGGCGCCGCTGGCGTCGGTGACGACCGGCCGATCGTCGGACTGCCACGGCGCGTGCAGCTCGTGGGCCATCCGGCCGGACCTCGACATGTTGTCCGATTCCCGGACGGTGATCACCCACGCGTCGTCGACCGGCTGGCCGCTGTCGTCGCGCACGGTGCCGGTGATGCTCGACGACTGGCGGTCGACGACGATGTGGGCGGTGGCGGTCTTGCCGGCGACCACCGTCACCGGCGTGAACACCCCCTTCGTACGGGGCGGCGCCGCGAGCAGGCGGACCTCGCCGGCGGGAATACCGCGCACGACGAAGTGGCCCTCCTCGTCGGTGCGCTGGCCGTTGCCGAAGCCGAAGCGCCCCACCCCGGCGCCGACCGCGAACACGTCCACGCCGGCCACCGGTCGGCCGTCGGAGTCGACGACCTCGCCGGCGATCGAGCCGCTCGCGGGCAGGACGATGTCGGCGTGGCTCTCCTTGCCGACGACGACCGTCACCCTCACGTCCTCCTCGGGCTGCGGGTGTGCGTTGGACTCGACCTCGAGCGTGTAGGGCCCGGCCGGGAGGCCGCGCAGCCTGAAGGCGCCGTCGGCGCCCGAGGTGGCGTTCGAGCCGAACGACGGCGTCGCCAAGAACCCAGGCGACTCCGCATCGAGCAGCACCCCCGGGACCGGCTCACCCGCCTCGGTACGCACCACGCCGACGATCGTGCCGCCGTCGTTCACGGTCCACACCTTGTCGAGGTCGCGATCACCGACGACCAGCGGCGGGTACCACGGCGCCGGCGACTCACCGGAGCACCAGACGTCGACCTGGTAGGCGCCGGGCGGCACCGCCTCCAGCTCGACGGTGCCGTCGTCGGTTCGCGGCGAGAGGATCGGTGCCGCACCGCGCGAGCGCAGGGTCACGCCGCCGTGCTCGCACGGCGTGCGCTGGCCGCCCCGCTCGATCTCGATGCGGCCGCGGACGACCGCCGCCTTCGACACCTCGATGACCAGGCCGTCGACGTGCTGGCCGAGGCCGAGCAGCACGCTCTCGGCCGGCTCGCCGCGCACGCCGCGGCCGACCGCGATCGGCTTGTAGCGGCCGGGCTCGAGGCGCGTGAGGCGGAAGCGGCCGTCGGCGCCGGTGCGCGTGCTCTCCTCCTGCGCGTAGCGCTCGGCGCGCGGATCGCCGTGGCTCGCGGAGACCAGCACGCCGGCGACCGGCGCGTGGGTGCCGGCCTCGACGACGGTGCCCTCCAGCACCGACTCCGGCGTCAGCAGCAGCTCGACCGCGTGCGCCGGCGCGATCGCCTCGCGGTTGCCGTCGACGTAGCCGGCGGCCGAGGCCTCGAGCTCGATCGAGCCGGGGGCCGACCACAGCGTGAAGGTGCCGTCGGCGCCGGTGCGCGCGACCGCCGAGCCGCCGCCACCAGACGACCAGCCGCCCTCCTCCACGCTCACGAGCGCGTCGGCGATCGGGCCGCCGTTGATGTCGTCGACGACGCCGTGGACCTCGGCGCCGCCGGGCGCGAGCTCGAGATCGACGCCGTCGCGGGTCTGGCCGGGCCCGAGCGTGAGCGCCTCCTGCTTCTTGTCGGGCTCCTGGTGGCGCGCGGGCACGTGACCGGCGGCGCTGGCGTCGATCTCCTCGTGGCCGGGCAGGAGGCCGGCGAGCTGGTAGCGGCCGTCGGCGGCGGTCTGCGTACAGACCGGGTCGCGGCCGGCATCGTCGCCGAGGTCGTCGCCCCACCAGTGCGCGCAGACCTGCGCGCCGGCGAGCGGAGGGCCGCCTTGCTCGCGCACGGTGCCGCGGATCGTCCCCTTCGGTTGCTGGCGCGGATCGGGGCGAGGAGCGGACGACGAGGCGTGGGGCCCGGTCGCGGTCGTCGCTGCCGCCGTCGCGCCCGCCGCCGCGTGGCCGTGGCGATGGCGACCGCGGCCGAGCGCGAGCCACACCACCGCGGCCACCGCCGCGACGAGCCCCACGATCGCGAAGACGCGCTTGCTGCTCATCGTCGGACCTCCCGGCGGCGCGGGCGCCGCCGCGCTCCATCCTGCCACGTCTCGGGACATTTCGGATCCTCACCGGCGGTACCTTCGCGGGCCGGAGGGCCCATGTCGCGCTCGCTCGCCGCCGTCCTCGGCCTCGTCACCTGCGCCGCCGTCGCCACCTCCGGCGCCGCGTGCGGCCCGTCGGCCCACGACGTCGGCGACGACGACCACGGCGCCGTCGATGCGTCCGGTGGACCGGACAGCCCGGGTGGCCCCGGCGTCGACGCGCCCGACGACACCGGCGGCGACGCGGCGGTCTTCGCCCACACCGCGTCGACGCTCTTCCGCGTCCACCCGCTGACCTACGAGGTGACGCGCGTCGGCGACTTCCAGTGGCCGGCGGGCGGCGACGAGATGACCGACCTCGCGATCGACGCCGACGGCAACATGATCGGCATCTCGTTCACGCGCGTCTACCGCGTCGATCCGCAGACCGCCGCGTGCACGCTGCTCAGCAGCAACCTGCAGGGGCTGTTCAACGGCCTGTCGTTCGTGCCGTCGATGCTCGCGTTCGGCATCGAGGGCCCCGACGTGCTGGTCGGCACCCGCAACGCCGACGGCAAGGTCTTCCAGATCGATCCGAACACCGGCGGCGTCACCCAGATCGGCGACATGGGCGGTGGCTTCGTGTCGAGCGGCGACATCGTCGCGGTCACCGGCTTCGGCGTGGTGGCGACGGTGACGAACGGCGTCGGGCCCGATCGGCTCGTGCGGCTGGCGCCGACGACGTTCGCGGCGACGCCGATCGGCTCCGGCACCGGCTTCGATCACCTGTGGGGCGTCGGCTTCTGGGGCACGCGCGTCTTCGGCTTCAGCGAGCGCGGCGTGCTGACGGTGATCGACAGCCAGACCGGGGTCGGCACCACCGTCGCCCCGAACAGCGAGGCGTGGTGGGGCGCGGCGGTGACGACGTCGGCGCCGATCATCGACTGACCGCGAGGCGCTCGAGGAGCAGCCGCTCAGCGCGGCAGCAGGATCGTCCCGGCGAGCAGGCGCGGGCCGATGCCGTCGAGATCGAGATCCGGCGCGATCAGGTTGAGCGCGGCCGCGAGCACGTGGCGCTCGGGGCTGACCGCGACGAGCGCGAGCGTGCCGACCGCGCGCGTCGCCTGGTACGTCAGCCGCTCGGTGCCGCAGCGATAGACGAGGCGGCGGATCGGCACCAGCCCGGGCCGGCAATCGGCGAGCGCGCGGCCGAGCTCGATCATCAGCGTCTCGTGGATGAGCTCGCCGCGCAGCGAGCGCTGCGCGGGATGGCGCGCGAGCGTGAGCAGGTCGGTGTCGGCGGCGGTCAGCTCGATCGCCTCGCCGGCGCCGAGCCGCTGACCGAGCGGCCAGCGCAGGCCGGTGGACGCGCGCAGCCGGGCGTCGAAGCCCGACAGCGTGCCGCGCCCGACCGGTGGCGCCGTCGGCGTGCGGCCGGCCGCGGGGCCGCGCGTGCCGCGACCGAACACGTTGCGATCGATCGCGGCGTTCGGCACGCGATCGATCGGCACCCGCTCCATCGTCGGCGTCGTCGGCGGATCGATCGCGGGTGACGACGCGCCCGGCACGCGCGCGAGCGGCTCGTCGTCGGCGATCGGGTGACGCTCGAAGTACGGCGCGCTCGGATCGCGCGCGACCGCCGGCGCGGGCACCGCCGGCGCCCCGACCGCCGGCTCGCCGAGCGGCGGCGTGATCGACCGGGACGCGGAAGGGATTCGACGTCGAGGAACGTCGTCGTAGATCGCCATGTTTCGAGCTTCGCGGCGAGGCCGCTCGATCCCCACACTATCGAATCGCGCGCGTCGTCGGCCAGCACGATCGTTTCTGGATCCAGGAGCAGGGGTCCAGCGTACGGTTCTCGACGCGAGATCAATTCGGGGAGATCGTCATCACGCGCGCGCAGGGCGTGCGGGTCGCACCCACGGACGCCTCACGCGCGGCGCGCGCGCGAGGCTCACGCCCACTGGATCGATCGCATCGACAGCGAGCCCATGACCCAGCCGGTGATCGGGAAGGTCGCCGCCGGCAGCTCGTCGCCGACCGCGGCGGCGCCGGCCGCGACCAGCAGCGGCGCGAGGTGCTCGACCGTCGGGTGCGCCTCGCGCAGCGACGGCGCCTCGTCGAGCACGCGGCCGAGCGCCGCGAGATCGCGCCGGCCGACGACGTCCGCGACCCAGCCGTCGAACGTGCGCGCCCACGGCTCGACCGCGCCGCCGCCGTGCCAGGCGAGCCGCCGCAGGTTGTGGACCGCGCCGCCCGAGCCGATGACGGCGACACCTTCCCGGCGCAGCGGCGCCAGCGCGCGGCCGAGCTCGATCCACGCGGCCGGACCAGCACGCAGCGGCAGCGCGACCTGGACGACCGGCACGTCCGCCCGTGGGTACATCTTCATCAGTGGAACCCAGACGCCGTGATCCCACGGCCGGGTCTCCTCGGACACCGCGCCGGTCAGCTCGCGCACGCGCGCGGCGAGCTCGGGCGAGCCGGGCGGCGCGTAGCGAATCCGGTACAGCTCGTCGGGGAAGCCGCCGAAGTCGTACATCAGCTCGGCGGTCCGCTCGACGCCGGTGCGAGGCTCGTTCGCGACCCAGTGCGCCGACACGACGACCGCCGCGCGCGGCCGGCCGAGCGCCGCGCCCCAGCGCGCGAGCTCCGCCGCGAAGCCGCCGGTCTCGCCGGCGAGCGTCGGCGCACCGTGGCTGATGAACAGCGCCGGCGCCGGGTCGGGACGGGTCGTCTCGCTCATGGCCTTCCATGATGGGTCCGCGCGTCGCGGTCCCCAAGCCCCCGCCCCGCAACAATCCGTTGCCGTACCGCCGGCGGCCTGCCGCCGCGACCGCGCGCGCGCCCGCGTCCGCGTCCGCGTCAAGGCGCGGGCGTCAAGGCGCCGGTGCCGACGGTGCCGACGGTGCCGACGGTGCCGACGGTGCCGAGGGTCCCGACGGTGCGACGGCGGGCGCAGCCGCGGAGCTGCTCGTCGACATCGCCGCGGTGCCTGCCGGCGCGGGCGCCGTGGCCGGCGTGCCGCCCGCGGGCCGCAGGCCCTCCTCCATCATCGCCTCGTGGCAAGCGGCGAGCTTGCCGCAGTCCGGATCGAAGCAGGTGATCATCGGATCGAGCTGCTCGCGCGTCGCGCCCTCGCACGCCGACGGCGCGCCGAGCTGCGCCGTCACCTTGTCGATCACGGCGGCGCTCGCGCCCGCCTTCGCGAGCTGCTGCCTGAGGCGCGGGACGATCGTGTCCTTGCACTCGAAGGTGCGCTTGCCGATCACACGGCACGCCTCCACCGGCGTCAGCTTCGACAGGTCCGGCCCCGACGCGCCGTGCTTGCAACCCGCGGCGACGACCAGCGCTACGATCCAGCTCTTCATCCCGCGAGTCTACCCGGGGGACAGGATCCGGGGGTCTAACCAGCCGCAATCACGTAACTTCCGGGCGGCACCGCGAAAATCCCAGCAACTTGACAACGGACCTGTCGATACGACACGCATGCCACGCAACGCTCGCGTCGTCGTGCCCGAGGTTCCACACCACGTGTACCTGCGGGGGAACAACCGCCGCCGGTTGTTCTCGTCGCTCGGTGACCGGCTCCGGTTCCTTCGATGCCTGGAGCACGGTCTGCGTGAGAGCGGTTGCCACCTGCATCAACTGACGTTGATGAACAACCACGTCCACCTCATCGCGCTGCCACCGACGCGCGATGCGCTCAGTCGCCTCGTCGCCCGGACAGCGCAGCGCTATGCGCAGCTGCGCAATGCCGACCGCAGCGCCAGCGGCAAGCTCTTCGAGGAACGCTTCCACTCGAAGATCATCGAGGACGACGCAGCGCTCATGACCACGACCATGTACAACGACGCGAATGGGTATCGCGCGGGCCTGGCCGATACGGCCTATGGTCATCCTTGGTCCACGGGGCCATTCCACGCGGGCGTCGCGGGCTCGCGTATCCCGCCGCACCTGTGGACACCGAGTCGGTGGTATCGGCGGCTGGGCCGCGACGACGACGAGCGGGCGCGCAGCTACCGCGAGCTGATCACGGCGTACGTGCTGCGCGACGCGGTGAAGGATGGTCCGCCCCGCGCCGCCGCGGAGGCCGCAGCGCCTGCGCCCTACACGCTGCGCCTCGAGCGACCCGATCGAAGCTTCGCGCGCGAGCTTTTTTCGCGGTGGCTCGAAAAAGCCTAGCGTATCTGCGCGTATAGGACCCCGGATCCTGTCCCCCGGGGGTCAGGGGGCGAGGACGCGGACGGTGTGGGGCGGGACCGGGACGTCGACGGAGCCGCCGGGGCCGACGGTGAACGTCATGGCGTCGCTGCCGGGCGCGAGGTCGCGGAGGACGGTGCCGGGCGGGAACGACGCGGTCATGCAGGCGCCGCCCTCGCCCTGCGGCGCGCAGCTCTCGCTCGCGACGTCGCCGGCGTTCAGCACCACCAGCACCTTGTCGTTCGCGGTCGCGCGCTCGAAGGCGAAGATGCCGGCGTCGCGGCGCGCGCCGCTCTCCTGCACGCTCCACTTGATCGCCACGTCGCCGCGGCGGAGCGCCTCGCGGTCCTTGCGCAGCGCGATCCACGCCTGCGTCTGCAGGAACATGTCATTGGTCTCGTCGAAGCCGGGGTAGCCGGCGTCGACGTTGCCCCGCCACATGTCCTCGCGATTCGCCGGATCGACGCCGCCGTGGAACGCCTGCTCGGTGCCGTAGTAGAGGCACGGGATGCCGTCCCAGGTGAACAGGTAGCCCATCGCGACGCGGAGCTGGTCGAGCGTGCCGTCGTAGAGGAAGCGCGGCAGGTCGTGGTTGTCGAGGAAGTTGACCGCGAGCTGCTGCGGCGCGAGGCCGACGCCGCCGTCGGCGGACGCGCGGTGCGGCGTGGTGCCGAACGTCGGGCCCGCCGGGTAGCCGTTCGCCTGGCACCAGGCGTCGCCCGGGTTGCGGCCCATGCGCGAGTCGTACATGCACTCGATGTTGTGGGTCGGCTGGCCCTGCTTGAAGACCGCGTCGATCACCCGGTACTTCTGGCTGAAGTAGAAGACCGAGTCGAAGCGGCCGAAGCGCTGGCCGCCCTCGGTGCCGCCCTGCGTGTACGCGCCGATCAGCGCGTCGTCGCCGTCGAACGCCTCGCCGAAGATGAAGAAGTTCGACTTGCCGAGGTCGCGCGCCTGGTCGCGCATGCCGTCGGTGAACTTGCCCCAGAAGCCGCGCTTGTTCGGTTCGACCTCCGGCCGATCGATGTGCTTCACGGTGTCGATGCGGAAGCCGTCGAAGTCGGCGGCCGCGATCCAGTACTGGAACGAGCGCGTCAGGGCGTCGGCGACGTCGGGGTTGTCGGTGTCGAGGTCCTTGAGGCCGCCGGGGAAGTCGCCCTCGGTCTCCTGCTCGCGTACGAACTCGCGGCTGTAGTCGGCCTCGTGCCACCAGACGTAGACGCGGCCCTTGCGGTGGTACCAGCTCGGGTCGTCGAACCACGGCTTGTCGTTGGGCCAGCCGAACCAGGCCGGCGGCCGGGCGGGCACCGTGCGGTCCTGATCGGGCCAGTCGGGGAAGCGGATCGTCGCCGGCCCGGAGAAGCCGAGGGACGTCCAGCCCTGCACGCCGCGCGGGTCGTACTCGGGGTCCCACTCGATGATCCGCTCGAGGTAGTCCTTGCCCTTGTCGCAGTAGGTCAGCTCGTCGGGGCTGCACGCGGTAGGCGACTGGCTGCAGATCTGCACGCAGGTGTGCGACAGGCCGCCTCCCGACAGGAAGTCGTCCGGCTGGCCATTGCCGTTGATGTCGTAATAGAAGAGCTGGCCGACGTGATTCGTGACGACGTCGAGAATGACCAGCATGCCGCGCGCGTGCGCCGAGTCGACCAGCTCGCGCAGCTTGTAGAGATCGCCGAAATGCGGATTGGGCCGCAGGAAGTCCTGCGTCCAGTAGCCGTGGTAGCTGGCGAAGCCGGCGTCGCTCTCGGTGTTCTTCACCACCGGCGAGATCCACAGCGCGGTGACGCCGAGGTGCTGCAGGTAGTCGAGCTTGTCGATGACTCCCTGCCAGTCGCCGCCGTGGTAGCGGCCGGGGATCGTCGGCGCGACGTTGTAGTCATTGTTGGGATCGCCGTTGTCGAAGCGATCGATCACGACCTGGTAGATGACCTGATCGCGCCAGTCGACGTCGGCATTGGCCCGGTGGGGCATCTTCGTCGGCGGATCGAGATCGGACGCGGCGCCGCAGGCTCCCAGCGCGGCGGAGGCCGCCAGCGAGACCGCGACGGCGAGGAGCGAGGCGAGATGTTTCGACGTCATGGTCGTCCTCAACGGTAGCTCGACGAGTTGAACCACCACTCGGCCTGCACGCCCAGGTAGTGGACCCATGCGTGGTCGCGGCGCGGATCCTCCTCGGCGTAGAGGCCGAGCGCCGCGTCGTTCAGGTGGGCGGCCCGGTAGACGACCCGGAGCTGCGGCCGGGCGAACGCCGACGGCCCCATCGGCGAGTAGACGAGCATCGGCGCCACCTGCACCACCGCCGGATCGGCGGCGAGGCCGGTGAGCGGATCGAGCCCGCGCGGGAAGCGCACCTGGTACGAGAGATCGACGCCCGCGTGGAGGTCGCCGCGCACCTTCGCCAGCGGCCGCGCGTCGATCGCGTACTCCCAGCCGTCGTCGGGGTCGCGCTCGACCGGATCGGCGTCGACGAAGCGGCGCGCGTACAGCGCCGCCACCACGTTGCCCGGCTTCGCGTCCGCGTGCATGCCGGCGCCGAGGACCAGCTCCGACGCGCGCGGGAAGGTGCGCAGGTCGGTGCCGAACGACGTCGGCGGCGCCAGCTCGTCGTAGGCGGCGAGGCCCTTCGACCAGCGCGCGAACAGGTTGAGGTGGCGCGAGCGGCCGTCGTCGTCGGGGTCGGTCCACGCGCCGAGCTCGAGGCCGAGCGTCGTCCCCCAGTCGTCGGGCAGGTGCTCGATCGACTGGTCTGTCGCGCGGCGGCGGTCGCCGGCCGGCAGGCCGTGGAGCTGCGCGTGCAGCTTCACCATCGCGTGGCGGCGCGCCGGCCCGTCGACGATGTACGCGATCGTCGTCGAGCCGATCATCCGCTGGCGGTTGAGCTGGACGATCGTCGTCGCGCCCTGCTCCGGCGCCGCGACGTCGACCTCCTGGAACTGGAACGGATCGAGCAGCCGGTTGACGCCGACGTGCGCCTCGACGGTGAGCTTGCCCTTCACCAGCGAGCCGCCGGCGGCGACGGTGTTGTCGTCGTCGAGCGGCCAGTAGTCGAACAGGTAGAGATCGTCGCCGCGCACCATCCGCGAGCCGACCCACGCGCGCGCGCCGTTCCGCCACTGCGCCTCGGCGAACAGGTTGCGGATCGCCGGGCCGGCCTCGAACTTGCCCGTCTCGTGGAAGAGCTGGTCGTCGTACGCGACGGTGGTCACCGTCCGCAGCAGCACGCCGCTCGGCGCGCGAAAGCCGTACTGGAACTCGAGCTCGAGGTAGCTGGGCTCGACGACGCGCGGGCCGTGGGCGACGATCGAGATCCGCTCGGGGCGGCCGCCGCGCAGGTCGGTCGCGGCGGCGATGCGGCCGTACGAGCCGAAGCGGAAGCCGGTCTCGCCGTCGGGCGCGGCGACCGCGGGCTCGGGGACCGGCAGCTCCTCGGGCGGCGGCGCGACCTCGCGCACCTCGTGGTCGTCGGTGTCGGGCGCGTCGCCGGGCGCGGGCGCGTCACCGGCCGGATCGGCCGACCGATCGGCCGACCGATCCGCGGGGTCCGCGGGCCGGTCCGCGGGGTCCGCGGGCGGATCGTCGGCCGCCGCGCGCCCGACGCCGAGGAGCGCGACGGCGAGGCCGATGGTGCCGGCGATCACGGAGGCTGAACGATGGTTGGCGGGCATCGGGTGGGGCCGCAGCGTGCCACAGACCTCCGCCGGGCGCGGCAAGGATTGTCCTCGCGGTCGCCGAGGCCGGCGAGTATCCTGCCGCCGCATGCGCGCCGCCGTCCTCGCCTGTGCCCTCGCCGTCTGCGCGCTCGCCCTGGCCGGCTGCCCGGGCGCCCAGGAGCCACCGGGCACCGGCGGCGACGCCGCGATCGACGCGCCGCTCGACGCCGGCGTCGACGCGCCGATCACGCCCGCCTGCGATCACCCGATCGCGACCTGCACGCACACGTTCCAGTACGCCGGCCCCGGCACCGCCGTGAGCCTGCGCGGCGACTTCGCGCCCGACGGCTGGACCGCCGGCGTGCCGATGACGCGCACCGGCGATCACTGGGAGGCCACGATCCCGGTCGCCGATCAGCAGATCGTCGTCTACAAGCTGTTCGTCGACGGCCAGTGGCTGACCGATCCGGCCAACCCGCGCACGACGCCCGACGGCTTCGGCGGCCAGAACTCCGTCATCCGCCACGACTGCGACCAGTGCCCGGCCCGCCCCGCGCTCGACTGGCGCGACGCGATGCTCTACTTCGTGATGATCGACCGGTTCTACGACGGCGATCCCGGCAACGACGCGCCGCTCGGCCTCGAGGCGCCGGCCGACTACGAGGGCGGCGACCTCGTCGGCCTCCGGATGAAGATCGACGCCGGCTACTTCGATCAGCTCGGCGTCAACGCGCTGTGGCTGACGTCGCCGCTCGACAACGCCGACGGGCCCGGCCTCGGCTCCGACGGCCACAGCTACTCCGGCTACCACGGCTACTGGCCGAAGGACCTGGAGCAGGTCGAGAGCCGCATCGGCACCGAGGCGGAGCTGAAGGCGGTCATCGACGCCGCCCACGCGCACGGCATCAACGTGATCCTCGACTACGTCATGAACCACGTGCACGCGGAGAGCCCGGTCTACGCCGCGCACCCCGACTGGTTCTGGCCCGACGACAACGGCCACGGCGGCGACTGCATCTGCGGCGGCGGCTGCTCGTGGGACGACACGTTCGAGCGCAAGCGCTGCTGGTTCACCTCGTACCTGCCGGACTTCAACTTCAACAACGGCGACGCGCGCCGCTGGTCGGTCGACAACGCGGTCACCTGGGCGAAGAAGGTCGGCGCCGACGGCTTCCGCCTCGACGCGGTCAAGCACATCGAGGACGCCTGGCTGACCGACCTGCGCGCGCGCCTGACCGGCGAGGTGCAGTGGGACCAGGGCTTCTACCTCGTCGGCGAGACGTTCACCGGCGACCGCGACCTCATCAAGTACTACGTGCGGCCCGACACGATGCTCGACGGCCAGTTCGACTTCCCGCTGCGGGCGAACATCCTGGCGAACATCCTGCGGCGCGCCGGCTCGATGCAGGACCTCGCCGGCTTCCTGTCGTCGAACGACAGCTACTACGGCGCGGGCGCGGTGATGAGCACCTTCATCGGCAACCACGACGTGCCGCGCGCGATCGGCTTCGCCGAGGATCAGCCGCTGTGGGGCTCCGACTGGGACGACGGCAAGTCGCGCGCGTGGAACGACCGGCCGCAACTGCCGTCGTCGAGCCGGCCGTTCGAGCGGCTCGCGGTCGCCTACACGCTGCTCTACACCTCGCCGGGCGTGCCGCTCCTCTACTACGGCGACGAGCTCGGCCTGCCCGGCGGCGGCGATCCCGACAACCGGCGCTTCATGCCGTGGTCGGGGCTGACCGCCGACCAGACGAACCTGCGCGCGGTCATCTCGAAGCTGACCCGCGTCCGCAAGGAGCACGCGGCGCTGCGGCGCGGGACGCGGACGATCAAGGGCGCGACCCAGCAGACGCTCGTCTACGAGATGCAGGCGGCCGGCGACGACATCTTCGTCGGGCTCAACCGCGACGACGCCGCCCAGGCCGCGACCGGGCTGCCCGCCGGCGACTACGACGACCTCGTCAACGGCGGGACCCTCCACGCGCCGCTGTCGATCCCGCCGCGCACCGGCCTCGTCCTCCGCCCCCGCTGACCGCGCGGCCGGGCCGAAAAACGTCACCGGCGGGCCAAATTGCGGCCCGGCGGCCGGGCGGCGATGACGGCTTTCGTGGGCTTATGGAGGCATGCAGCGTGCAGGCCGCGCGAGGGTGCGTTTCGCCATCACTTCCTCGATCGGTGGACTTCTTACGGCCATCCTGGCCTGCGGGTGCGGCTCCGACGACGACTTCCACGTGCCGCCCGGCCAGCTCGACGATGGCGGCCACGTCGACGCGCCGCCCGTCGACGGCGCCATCGACGGCGACGTCGATGCCGAGGTGGATGCCGCGATCGACGCGGCGATCGACGCGCCCATCGACGCGCCGGCCACGACCGACGGCATCGGCCCGGCGATCACCGCGCTGAACCCGCTCGCCGGCCAGATGGTCGCCGGCACCATGACGTTGCGGGTGAACGTCCTCGATCCCGACGGCGTCGATGCCGACTCGGTGATCGCGACCATCGGCGGCACCGACGAGATCACGCTGCTCCACGACGGCACCACGACCGAATGGGTCGGCCACTACGACACGACCGCGCTCGCCGGCGTCGTCTTCCCGACCATCATCGTGCGCGCGGCCGACAAGGGCGGCAGCGAGAGCCAGTTCGGCTTCTCGATCGTCCTCGACAACGAGGGCCCGCTCGCCTCGCTCGATCCGCCGCGCATCCGCGAGGCCGCCCTCGATCCGGCCGGCCACCTGATCTGCAGCCGCAGCTTCGATCCGGTCGGCGGCGACGCGCCCAGCGACGGCGAGACGGTCGCGCAGCTCGTCGAGCTCCGCGCGCGCGTGCAGGACATCGGCAACGCGGGCACCACCACCTCGACGGTGCTCATCCCCACCGCGGGCATCGACGACGCCACCGTCCAGCTCTACGTCTTCGACGACGCCGACGGCGCGCTGCTGGTCGACAGCGACGGCGACGGCGTGTGCGACGAGATCAACCCGCACATCGTGCCGGCGCTGGTGCCGGTAGTCTCGAACGAGGCGGCGGTGGTGAACCTCGTCCCCGTCACGCCGAGCGGCACGTCGTTCGCGCCCGCCGACATGAGCATGGACCCGTACGTCGGCCTCAACTTGATGGCCTGCACCGCCGGCACCGACACCCACGTGCCGTCCCAGCTCTGCGTCCCCGCCGACGGCGTCATCCGCGTGCCGGGGACGGCGCTCGGCAACCTGCCGATGATCTACGTGCCGCCGCCGGTCACCGACGACGCCTGCCTCGGCTTCGCGTTCGACGCGATCGCCGACCACATCCACGACGGCTGGGCGTGCGCGGCGGTGGTGTCGTCGGATCACCTCGGCAACCAGCGGGTGTCGCCGGTGCTGCGGGTCTGCGTCGACTCCGACCACAACCAGGACCACGGCTGCGGCGCGCCCACATCGATCGCGCCGCCCGCGCTGCGGCCCGCCTGCACCGGCACGCTCGGCGCCGGCGGTGTCGTCACCGCCCAGCCGTGCACGCCGCCGCTCAACTTCGCGACGATCGCCCCGCCGATGCCCGGCGACTACGAGCTGATCCGCACCGACCTGTAGCGCGCGCGGCGGCGGGCCGTGGTGGTCAGTGGCAGAGCGCGTGCGTCGCGTACGAGCTCGGCACGTCGGCGATCCAGGTGCAGACGTCGTTCCACATCGACGAGCGGAAGCGCGAGCCGGCGTTGCGCGTGCTGTTGCCGTTCGGCCCGTAGTGGACCGCCATCACCGCCGGCGAGTCGCCGAGGTAGGTGTAGACCGAGCTGCCGCTGTGGCCGTCGGAGGTGTCGATGTCGTACTCGAGGCGCGCGTCGCTGGTGAACGCGTTGCCGTCGAGCGTCGCCGAGTCGCCGTACATCCAGCCGTCGCAGCGGTGGTCGCTGCGCGGTGACGCCTTGCACTGCTGGTGCGAGACCACGCCGCAGCTGTTGAGCGGCCCGCACGGGTAGCCCTTGTTGTAGGCGAGCCGGCCGTCGTAGCCCGACGCGTCGTCCCACCAGGCGACGCCCATCCATCCGAGCTGCGGGTTCGACGGCAGATCGTCGAGGTAGATGAGCGCGTAGTCGAAGCGGCGGGCGACGCGCCAGTCGCGCAGCATCACGCCGCTCCAGTGGCGCGACTGGCCGCCGTTGGTCTTCGTCAGGTTGGTCTGGCCCGGGTTGAAGTAGCCGCTGAACGAGATCACGCCGTCCTCGTTCATCACGCAGTGCGCGGCGGTCAGCACGTGGCGCGGGCCGATCATGGTGCCGGTGCAGCCGCTCGTCTGCGTGTTGCCGTCGCCCGACAGCGCGCCGACCGTGCGCAGCGGATAGCTCTCGAGCTGCGAGACGGTGCCGTAGCGGACGCGGCGATCGCTGTCGAGCGTGCCGCCGAGGATGATGTACCAGACGGTCTCCATCATCCGCCGATCGCCGGGGTCGTAGGCGCCGGTCTCGACATCGGTGGGCCGCGCCATCGCGCGCGCCTCGCCGACGCGACCGTACGCGGTGCCGTCGCCGGCGACGAACAGCGCGTCGAAGCGCCGGCCGTCGGCCGCCTTCCAGCCGGGGTCGGCGGCGGCGCGGCGGGCGAGCTCCTCGGTCGGCAGCTCGCGGCCGGTCGAGCCGTCGGTGATCGGCGTCGGCGTCGCGGGGGCGACGCGCGACGGCGCGGCCTGCCAGCCGCGGGTCGCGAGCACGTCGCCGTGCGCGATCGGATCGACGGCATCGGTCGGCGCGTCCTCGGTCATGCAGGCACCGGCGAACGCGAACACCAGGGGCAGAGCGGCAGCAGCGCGCCGCGAGAGCACGGTCGTCATCGTCCTCGACTCCTCGCTCGCATGACGACCACCGTGGCCGCGCTTCGGAGCGTCTTCGTGGCAGATGGAGTGGCCGCGGCCCCGGTTGTGACGCCGGCGCGGTCGGCCTTGGTAAGCTCACCGCATGGCCGCGCAGGCTCCGGGCCCGATGGTGGTGTCGGCCGATCTGGCCGCGCTGCTGGCGATGCGCGCCAACCACCCGAACCTGGTGCGCATCCTCGGCGTGCACCACAACGTCGGCGCGCCGCAGCTCATGGTCGAGCACGTCCACGGCCGCACGCTGGCGGCGCTGCTCGCGGCATCGGGGCCCGATCGGATCCCGCCGGTCGAGGCGATCACGATCGCCCGCGACGTGGCGCGCGGCCTCTTCTTCCTCCACCAGCTCCGCGACGATCAGGGGCGGTCGTTCGGCTTCGTCCACGGCGGGCTGACGCCGGGCAAGATCGTCGTCGGCTTCGACGGCGTCGCGCGGCTGGCCGGCCTCGAGCGGGTGGCGGCGACCAGCGGACAGCCGCTGCCCGACCGCGACTACGCGCCGCCCGAGCAGGTCGCGAACCCGGAGCTCGACGATCGCCGCATCGACGTCTTCGCGCTCGCGGCGATCCTGCTGCGGATGGTGACCGGGCTGCGGCTCGTCGACGGCGCGATCCCGCCGGTGTCGACGCCCGACCTGCCCCACTGCCCGGCCGCGCTCGAGCAGCTCCTGCGGCGCGCGCTCGCCCGCGATCCGGCGCGCCGGCCGGCGACCGCCGAGGAGCTGCGCGCGGCGCTCGAGGGGCTGGCGGTGCGCGACGGGCTGTCGCTCGACGCGGCGGAGGTCGGCCGGCTCGTGCGGCGGCTCCTGCCGGAGGTGATGAACGAGCCGGACGGGCGCGTGATCCCGCCGCGGCCGGATCGCAGCATGTGGACGCACGAGGCGCGGCGGTGGTCGCCGGCGGAGTCGCAGCTCGACTTCGGCGCGCGCGGGCTGGCGGGCGTGCGCGAGGTGATGTCGCCGGCGGCGGCGGCGAGCGCGGCGAGCGCGGCGGGCGAGGC